>WLRX01000099.1 GCA_009706135.1 Actinomycetota bacterium | reverse complement strand
TGTGACAAGTGGGCCCATATCCGATCCCTTTGTGCCGTCGCCAGTCTTTAATTTAACTGCGCGCTCTTTAATCTTTGCGACTAGCGCGTCTGCAACTGGTTCGACAACAACGAGTGCTGAAATCGCCATACAACGTTCTCCTGCAGAACCAAAGCCTGCGTTAATTGCCGCATCTGCCGCCAAATTTAAATCTGCATCAGGGAGCACAACCATGTGGTTCTTTGCTCCACCTAGTGCTTGAACGCGCTTGCCTGATTTTGTACCAGTTTCATAAACATATTTAGCAATTGGAGTTGAACCAACAAATGAAACCGATTTGATTCCTGGATGCGTCAAGAGTGCATCGACAACTTCTTTGTCGCCATGAACAACGTTAAATACGCCATCTGGCAATCCTGCTTCTTTCCATAATTGCGCCATAAACATCGCAGCACTTGGATCTTTTTCGGATGGCTTAACAATGACTGTGTTTCCACATGCAATGGCAACTGGGAAGAACCACATTGGAACCATTGCTGGAAAGTTAAATGGAGAAATAATTGCAACTGGTCCAAGTGCTTGGCGGATTGAATACACATCCACACCAGTTGAAACTTCTTCTGAGAATCCGCCTTTAAGTAGGTGTGGGATTCCGCAAGCAAATTCAACAACTTCGAGTCCGCGCGTTACTTCTCCTGCAGCGTCACTCAGAACTTTTCCGTGCTCGGCAGTAATCAGAGCGGCAATCTTTTCCTTATTTGTGTTTACTAATTCACGAAAAGCAAATAAAACATTGACGCGTTTTGTGAGCGAACTGTGGCGCCATTCTGCAAAAGCATCTGTGGCAGCTTTTACTGCGGTATCAACTGTTGATGCGGTGCCGAATGCAACTTTCTTAGAAACTTCGCCGGTGGCAGGATTAAAAATATCCCCGTGGCGTTTTGCCGAGTCATCGAAAGTTTTTCCGTTAATCCAATGGGTAATTTCGCTCATAGACGCACACTATCTGAGGGCATTATGCTTGCGCTATTCAGCGTTGAAGGGAAGTCTTTTTCGTGTCCAACCCACAGGCAGATCCAAAAAAAGGTGCCGCAGTAACGGCCGCAGACCATGCATATGTTTTTCACTCATGGTCAGCCCAAGGACAAATAGCACCAATTCCTGTAGCCGGCAGCTCTGGTTCACGTTTCTGGGATTACGAAGGTAAAACTTATTTAGATTTTTCCTCACAACTTGTCTTTACAAATATTGGACACCAACACCCTAAAGTTGTTAAGGCAATTCAAGAACAAGCAGCAACATTGACCGCCCTTGCGCCACAACATTCAAACGATGCGCGCAATGAAGCAGCACAACGAATTGTCGAACTCGCTGGCGGACACTTTAAGAAAGTTTTCTTTACAAATGGTGGAGCCGATGCGATTGAAAACGCAATCCGTATGGCACGTTTACACACAAATAAGCACAAAGTATTTTCAACATATCGTTCGTATCACGGCAATACTGGCTCAGCAATTAATGCAACCGGAGACCCACGTCGATTCCCAAATGAATTTAGCTTTGGCCACGTGCACTTCTGGGGACCATATCTTTATCGCTCCGCATTTCAAGCAACAACAGAAGAAGAAGAGTGCCAACGTGCACTTGCTCATCTAGAGCAGATGATTATTTTTGAAGGTCCTAACACAATTGCTGCGATCTTGATCGAATCAGTGGGCGGAACTGCAGGTGTACTTGTTCCACCTAAGGGATATCTCGAAGGTCTGCGTGCGCTGTGCGATAAGTACAAGATCATGTGGATTGCAGACGAAGTAATGTCAGGATTTGGTCGCGTAGGCAAATGGTTTGCCTATCAAAACTCTGCTGCTACTCCTGACTTAATTACATTCGCTAAAGGTGTGACATCTGGTTATGTCCCACTCGGTGGCGTAGTTATCTCAGAGGCGATCTCAAATACATTTAATGACCGCGCATTCCCTGGCGGGCTTACTTATTCAGGACATCCACTTGCTTGCGCCACAGCAGTAGCAACAATCGATGTGATGAAAGAAGAAAAGATGCTTGAAAACGCCACCATGCTTGGTGAGAAGGTTTTCGGCCCCGGTCTTGTTGAATTAGCGAAGAAGCACAAAGTTATTGGTGATGTTCGCGGTGGCGGTGTTTTCTGGGGAATTGATATCGTTACAAGTCGAACAACTCGAAATCCAATGGCTGCATATGGTGGAACAAGTCCTGAAATGAATGAACTTGTTGCTGCATGTAAAGCTGCAGGATTAATGCCATTTAATAACTTCAACCGAATTCACTTGTGCCCACCGTGCAACATCTCAGTAGAAGATGCGAAGTTGGGTCTTGAGATGTTTGATAAAGCACTTGAATCAGTTGCTAAATATTACAAAGAGTAAAAACTAAACGTTAAAGCGGAACTCGACTACGTCCCCGTCCGCCATTACGTAATCTTTGCCTTCCATTCGAACTTTGCCCTTTGACTTTGCATCTGCCACGGAACCTGCTTCAAGCAGATCATCAAATGAAACGATTTCGGCTTTAATAAATCCTTTTTGAAAATCAGTATGAATAACTCCTGCAGCCATTGGCGCGGTGTCACCATTATGAATCGTCCATGCACGGGTTTCTTTTGGCCCTGCAGTTAAATAAGTTTGCAGACCAAGTGTTTTAAATCCAACTCGTGCAAGTGTTGCAAGACCTGGTTCGGTTAAACCAATTGATTGCAATAATTCGAGCGCATCTTCATCGCTAAGTTCTACGAGTTCGGACTCTGTCTTTGCATCCAGGAAAATCGCTTCAGCCGGTGCAACGAGTGCTGCTAGCTTTTTCTTAAGCTCTTCATCACCAAGTTCGGCAGCATCTACGTTAAAGACATACAAGAATGGTTTTGCAGTAAGTAAGTGCAACTCTTTGAGTTCTGGCAAATCTATTTTGCTAGATGAAAGGGGCTTTCCACTTTGTAAGTGTGCTTCAGCGGCCTTCATTGCATCCAACACACTCTGGCGTTCTTTATTAACTCGCGCTTCTTTTTCAATACGTGGCAACGCTTTTTCAAGAGTCTGTAAATCCGCGAGCGCTAACTCGGTATTAATCGTTTCCATATCACTTGCCGGATCAATCTTTCCGTCAACATGAACAACATCGCCATCATTAAAGACTCGAATAACTTGGCAGATTGCATCAGTTTCGCGAATGTTTGCTAAGAATTTATTTCCAAGTCCGGCGCCTTCTGATGCACCCTTAACAATTCCTGCGATATCTACGAATGAGAGTGCTGCTGGAAGAATCTTTTCTGATCCATAAATCTTTGCAAGCTTTGGCAAGCGATCATCTGGAACACCGACAACACCGACGTTTGGCTCGATTGTTGCAAAGGGATAATTAGCGGCAAGAACATTGTTCTTAGTCAAAGCATTAAATAGGGTGGACTTGCCCACATTTGGCAGACCGACGATTCCGATTGAGAGG
>WLRX01000098.1 GCA_009706135.1 Actinomycetota bacterium | reverse complement strand
GTATCCCACGGAACTGGAATTCCCCAATCGAATGTAGACCGAGAAATTGAAAGATCAGAAACTCCACCTTCGAGGAATGAAAGCACTTCATTGCGGGCACTCTCAGGTTGACATGCCTCTGGATTTTTTTTGTAGTGATCAATAAGTGGTTGCGCAAAATCAGATAATTTGAAGAACCAATTCTCTTCATTAACAAGCTCAACAGGCTTGCTATGAATTGGGCATAGTTTTTCACCATTTGAATCGATGAGATCGCCGGGTAATTTAAACTCTTCACAACCAATGCAATATGGGCCTTCATATTTTCCAGAATAAATATGTCCCGAATCTTTTAATCCTTGTAAAAACTTTTGAACTCGCTCCGTATGGCGCTTTTCCGTAGTACGAATGAAGTCATCATTTGCAATGTTGAGTGCTTCCCAATTTGGCTTCCATGCCTCTGCAACTAAGCGATCTACCCACGCTTGGGGCGCAGTGTTATTTTGTTCCGCAGTACGCATTACTTTTTGACCGTGCTCATCTGTTCCAGTTAAGAACCAGACGGATTCGCCGCGTTGACGATGCCAACGTGTAAGAACATCACCGGCGACAGTTGTGTATGCATGTCCGATGTGTGGCGCATCATTTACATAATAAATAGGCGTAGTGAGATAGAAGGATTTATCGCTCACGTTACTCATTTGCCTATCTTATTAGCATCTACAACGGCGGCATAAACCGAACGCTTAGGAAGTGAGAATTCTTCAGCGACTGTAGCGATTGCGCCCTTTCGATCCATGCCTGCTGATTCAAATTCTTGAACACGCGAAACCATTGCATCTGTTGTTACTGATTTTGCATCAACTTTGGCTCCAGCAATTACTAATGTAATCTCACCAAGAACTTCGTTTTTCTGACTCCACTCTAATAGCACAGCTAAATCTCCACGAATTGTTTGCTCATAATGTTTAGTCATTTCACGACAGATTGCAGCTTTTCTTTCATGACCAAAAGATGCAGCCGCATCAGTAAGAGATTCTTCAAGGCGATGCGGAGCTTCAAAAAATACAAGTGTGCGCTCATCAAATCTCAAAGACTCATAAAACTTTTTTCGCGCTCCAGATGTGCGAGGTGGAAAACCGTCAAAAGAGAATCGATCCGTTGGTAATCCTGATAATGCAACTGCCATGGTTACAGCAGAGGGGCCTGGCAGAACTTGTACTGCAATATTTTCAGCAGAAGCATCCCTAGCTAATCTAAAACCAGGATCACTAATGGTTGGCATTCCTGCATCACTTACGACTAGAACATTTTTTCCAGTTCTTAGTAGTTCAAGGATTTCTTGTGTTCGCTCTTCTTCGTTTCCATCGAAGAAGGAGATAACTTTGCCTACAAAGGTGACGCCGAGATCAGAAGCTAATCTATGAAATCGGCGTGAATCTTCGGCAGCAATAACATCGGCAGTTGCTATCGCATCCATTAAGCGAGCAGAAGCATCCTTTGGATTACCAAGTGGAGTTGCAGCCAATGTGAGAGCCATGGCGTAATCATCTCAGTAATTGGGCTCAGATACGCTACCTCTGTGATCGCAAGCATTGCACCAATACTTATAGCAATCGCTTCATTTTTCCTGCGTGTGATAAATCTAGGTAACCCAAAGGGCTTTGTTTTTGATGAGGTTTATTACGTAGATGGCGCAAGAGACTTTTTGAAGTATGGCGTAGAGGTTGCCGGCTCTAAACCAGAATTTGTTGTTCACCCGCCGGTGGGAAAATGGTGCATATCGCTAGGTATAAAAATCTTTGGTGATAATGAATTTGGTTGGCGAATTATGGCGGCAATTGCCGGAACGCTAATTATTTTGATTGCAGCACGTTTGGCACATGAACTCTTTTTTTCACCATTTTTAACTGCAATCACAGCAGCGCTTCTGGCTTTTGATGGCCTACTTCTCGTCCATTCTCGAACAGCGCTACTTGATCTCTTTCTTACTTTATTTATTTTGATTGCAGTCTATTTTTGGTTTAGAGAACAAAATTGGCATGCCAGCATTTTCTTCGGTTTAGCTTTGGCAACCAAGTGGAGCGCGCTTTACTTTATCTTCTTGTTTGCCGTGGTATCCCTGTACAGATTATTGCGAGAAAACCACGTTAGAAATTCAATACGCACAATTGCTATGCAAATAACTCAATTTGGATTAATTCCACTTGGAATTTATTTAGCTTCTTGGTTTGGTTGGTTTGCTAGTAATCGTGGCTGGGATCGAACCTATGCATCTAATCCACTTAGCTCACTCATTTATTACCACAAGCAGATGTTGGACTTTCATACCTCACTAGTTGAAAAGCATGCTTACCAAGCAAACCCTTGGGGATGGTTGATCATGCGAAGACCAACATCATTTTATTATGAGTCTCCAAATGGTTGCGGCAGTAAAAGCTGTGCGCAAGAAGTATTGGCATTGGGCACCCCGGTACTTTGGTGGAGCGCCACAATTGCACTGGTAGCACTAATCGGATTGTGGGCATGGCAGTTCTATCACCGCAACATGGATAAGAAATTATCTTTAATTCTTCTTAGCGTCGTTGCGGGATACCTACCCTGGTTCTTCTTTCAAAAGCGCACAGTATTTAGTTTCTATGCCATTGTTTTTGAGCCGTTCTTGATATTGGCAGTCGTTTACTGTGCAAAGCTATTTATAGATCGGAGCAAAAATCCTGCAAACGCCCAAGTAATAATTATTGGCTTTGTTGCAGTGGTTTTTCTCAATTTTCTTTATTTTTTACCACTTTATTTGGGGGAAGTAATCACATATGCGCAGTGGCATATGCGAATGTGGTTTACCTCCTGGATTTAAACTACTCGTTTGCCGCACGTGAAGTATTGAGTTTTTCTACAGCTTCTTCCGCCAGATCTTGATCGAATACTTGATCGCGTGATGGCGTTGCTGCTGCAAGCGCTTCGCGAGCCAGACGTTCTTGCTCATCACTCCACTGTCCAGGAGTTGTTAGATCAATTGTTCTTCGCGGTGTTACAGCTTTAGGAGCATTTACATATGTTGGAACAGGAACTTCATTTGGTTGCCAAGCGCCACGATTTTCAGCAGATCCTTTTGGCAAAATTACAACGCCGGATAATTCACGCTCTGAAAGGGGAATCCAATGTTCTTTTTGAGTTGCGTGGTTAACAACTTCAGAAAGATTTGCACTTGATGCACCGGATTGACCTTGTTGTAGATTTTTTATTCTACGTTTATACAACTTCTCACTAATTGTTTGCCGCCTAACGTGGGCGACATAAATAATTATTCCAGTAAGTGGAATAAGAGCGAATGAAAATTTCAATGTATTCATGAGACCACCTACAATTGTTGTGAGGAGTGAAATAATTAGGATTGCAAAAGTAATTCTTCTTTGCATAAGTCTTTGTGCAACTTTGGCTTCGTGATCTAAATCTGTATGAATTACTCCAGATCCAGAACTTCCACCTGGTGAACTATTTGCTACAACGCGAAGTGCGCTCTTGTACCGTTCAATTGATTTTCCTGAAAATTCATTTCT
>WLRX01000097.1 GCA_009706135.1 Actinomycetota bacterium | reverse complement strand
TCAACCATCACTGCTGAAATAATTTCGCAACGGATACCGCCAGTGCAATATGTAACAACTGGCTTGTCCTTTAGGTGATCGTATTTTCCGCTTTTAATTTCCTCAACGAAGTCACGTGAAGTTGTTACATCTGGAATTACGGCATTCTTAAACTTTCCAATTTTTGCTTCAAATGCATTACGACCATCAAAAAAGACAACTTCATCGCCGCGTTCTTCAACTAATTTTTGAACATCGTATGGCTTGAGATGTTTTCCTCCACCAACTACGCCATCCTCATTTACTTTAATAACTGAAGGGTCTCCGAAGGCAACCAGTTCTTCTTTAACACGAACTGCTAAACGTGGGAATTCATTTCCAGTTGCTTCAGACCATTTGAAATCAATTTTCTTAAATCCTGGATACTTCTTTGTGCGCGCGACATATGTTTTAAGAGATTCCATATCTCCACCAACAGTTCCATTGATTCCGTGTGGAGATACAAGAATGCGACCTTTAAGTCCAAGTAATTCACAGAGAGTTAGTTGCCACAAGCGCACAGCAGCAGGGTCTTGAATCGGCGTAAAGCCGTAGTAGAGAAGTATTTTCTGTGGTTCCACATGCCAATCTTATCCGTTGATGGGCGGTTCAAAAAACGCTGCTATTCGCAGGCAACCCCATCTTTATCCCGATCCAACGCCTTGTTGAGTGTGTACAAGGTTTTATTCTTTGAACGAATAATTGGTGTTGCTCCTGCTGCCTTTGCTTTCGCACACGAAGAATACTTGACAGCTTTTTTGGTTTTCTTGACTTTTTTAACTTTAGGTTTTGGTTTTGCAGTTGGCTCTGTAGTTGCAGCTGTGGCAGAAGCTGTTGGAGTGGGATCTTCTGAAGTTGTCGAAAGCGTTATGGGAGTTATTCCAGCAGTCACTGCGTAGGCAGGAATTGAGAACGCCGTAATAGATGTTATGTTACAAGTGGCAACAAGAGTTGTAAGAGCATTTGCTTCGGCAGTATCAACAGTTAATGAACAGCGAACTTTTATGGCAATCCAATTAGAAACATATGTACATTTATCAACTGGTGGTAACCAGGAACTTGGGTCTTGATCACTCTTCTGGCGATTAAGAGATGCCGTTACTGCAACAAGTGCTCGCAGATCTGTTAAATCATTTGCAAATGCTTCACGTTGCGCGGGTGACCATTTCCATGCGCCAGATCTCCACGCTTCAGAAAGTGGAACCATGTGATCAATATCTAAAGTTGAAGAATCTCTAGTTACTAATCCGTCGTAGGCACTGATCCACTTACCGCCATTGAAAACACAACTACCACTCAATTTTGGTGCAACGACAGCTTCTTGAATTAAAACTTCTTTACGCGTATCGCACTTATCTTTATCTGCATCAATCCAATGCTTAAAGAGTGTGCGTTCATAACCTGTTAATTGATCAGGGGCGATGGTTAAAGGTAAATCAAATGCTTGTGCAGCTGGGGCCGTAAGAACACCGAATAGAGTGGTGGTAGCAAGAACTAATGCGCTTACCAATGAATAGGAAAGACTCTTTACGCTTAGTGTTTTTTCGTATAAGGATGCGGTGCGTGGCGTTATCCGATGCCCGAATGCTTGAATCTCTGAAATTTGCCCATTCATTATGTTCATAACTCTAGTTTGAACATGGGGATAACTTCCACACTCTGTCAGTACGCCTAGCCATAGTTCACGCATGCGCACACAACTTGTTTCTCGTCTTCTCACAGCTGCGCCTGGAATCGACACGCTCACATCGCTCTTTGCAATAGATCCATTTGAACTGGCTGCACCGGCTCGCATTGATTACTTGTCAGCGCTCGAGCGTCAAATGAGTTGGCTCCAAGCAATGATGCAGCGAGCCATCGTTGCAGTTGCAGGAGAAGAAGGCAGCAAGAGTGATGACATCTTTACTGGAGTCGATGATGCCGAACGTGAAGATGTCGCAACTGCACTTCGCATGTCGACCGGAACCGCGCAAATTCGAATTGATGTTGCCCGCACTCTTGTTAATCACTTACCTAATGTCTGTTCAGCACTGGCCATGGGAGAAATTTCTCCGGCGCATGCAACTGTGATTGCTCGCGAAAGTGCATCTGCAATTCGGGACGGAATGGGACCGGCTCATATTTATTCAATCGAGCAGAGTGCGCTTGCGTATGCCGAATTTCATACACCTACTCAGGTGGCAAATAAAGTTCGAACATCGATTGCGAAATTAGCTCCCGAGCCATTTGAAGAAATTGCAGAACGTGCTCGTGATACACGCCGCGTCTCATGTTTTAGAGAGGTAGATGGACTCTCCACGATTGTTGCAATCTTGCCTGCAGAAGATGCGCAAATAGTAATGAAGGCGATTGAAAACTTTATCCACCAACAAGTTACTAAAGATGCTCTCCCAGACGAGCGTCGATCTATGGATATGAAGCGCGCAGATGCGCTCACAAGTATTGCTACATGGTCATTACAAGAGAACACCGTAGATGTGAAACTACATCGCAGACCAGTAACTGTAAATGTCACAATTGATTTACCAACATTGTTAGGGCTTGCAGAAAATCCAGGACAACTTGCAGGTTATGGAGCGATACCCGCCTCCGTTGCACGAGCATTGGCATCTGATGGAAAGTGGCAACGTTTTATTACAGATCCACAAACAGGAACTCTTCTTGATTATGGACGCGAAAGTTACGAACCACCACAAGCTCTCGTTGATTTTCTTATCGCAAGAGATCGAACATGCAGATTTCCCGGATGTAGACAATCCGCTGCTCGTGCAGATCTAGATCACGCACAGAGTTGGGAAAGCGGAGGAGAAACTTCAGCGGCAAATCTTGGAGCACTCTGTCGAAGGCACCATCGCCTCAAAACCCATGGTGGCTGGAAATTAGATAGTCACTCTGATGGTTCTTGTACGTGGACATCTCCACTTGGAAAAATCTATGAAGTGCCGGCGCGACCAATGTTAGAAGCCGTGTAGTGATGAGAGCTTTTTTAGCGTGGAACTCTAATGCGTAAAGAGTTAGTGACAACAAACAAACTAGATAGTGCCATTGCTCCCGCTGCATACATCGGAGATAACAATCCCATTGCCGCAATTGGAATTCCAACAACGTTATATGCAAATGCCCAACCAAGATTGACGCGAATAGTTCTTAGAGTTCGCTTTGAAAGTTTTAGCGCATCTAATACCGCGCGAAGATCTGTGCGCATTAGAGTGATATCTGCACTAGAGACAGCCACATCTGTTCCTGTGCCCATTGCAATACTTACATCTGCACCAACCAATGCTGCTGCATCATTGATTCCATCACCGACCATTACAACCGTGTGTGACTGACTCTGTAATTCGCGAATTTTGGTTAGTTTTCCTTGTGGCAATGCACCAGATAAAACGTGATCGCTTTCAATTCCAACTTGTTTAGCAATTGATTGCGCAGCATCTTCTGAATCCCCCGTTAGTAACCATGGGGTAATTCCTGCATACTTTAATTGCGAAATAGTCTCTGCTGCATCTGCTTTGAGTTCATCGCCAACTGTAAATACAGCGAGTGCAACTCCATCCCATGCTAATACCGAAACACTTAAGCCAGCGTTATGCCCACGATCAACTGCTGCAGTAATAAGTGGGTGAAATGTTGTGGTGCTATG
>WLRX01000096.1 GCA_009706135.1 Actinomycetota bacterium | reverse complement strand
TTTAAGGTGTGGTCACAATTAACTCCTTCAGTAAGAAGTGCGGCTTTACTTAAATTTGCAGATGCAATTGCTGCAGATTTTGCAAAGCTGACTGAACTAGAAGTTCGCGAAAGCGGAAAACCAGTTGCAGTTTTTCGCGACGGCGAATTACCATTTGCTGTAGATAACTTGAAGTACTTTGCCGCAGCTGCTCGTTCGTTAGATGGAACAGGAGCCGGTGTTTTATCCGAGGGTTACACATCGATGATGGTTAAACGCCCTATTGGAATTGTTGGATCCATTGCTCCCTGGAACTTTCCATTAATTATGGCCATCTGGAAATTCGGTCCAGCACTAGCTGCAGGCAACGCTGTAATTCTCAAACCAGCACCGTCGACACCAAGTACCGCACTTCGTATGGCAGAACTTGCTGTGCAATCTGGATTACCAAAGGGATTACTCAATGTTTTATCAGGAGATGATGATCTCGGTAAAGCACTTGTTGCCCACAAAGATGTTGCGATGATTTCAGTAACGGGCGCCACCACAACGGGTCAAGCAATCATGGCTGAAGCATCAAAGACCACCAAGCGTTTACACCTCGAACTAGGTGGCAAAGCACCCGCAATTGTCTTTGAAGATGCAGATATCAAGGCAATGGCGCACGCACTTGCGATGGGTTCTACTTACAACACAGGACAAGATTGCACTGCTGCCACACGAATTTATGTACACACTTCTCAATTTGATGCTGCGGTTAAAGAATTAACATCTGTAATGTCTTCAATAAAGTACGGAGATCCTCAGGAATCCACTAGTGACATCGGACCACTCATTAGTGTAGAACATCGCACGCGTGTCCATGGTTTTGTAGAAAACGCTAAAGCAGCAGGCGCCACAATCCACACAGGTGGTTTTATTCCAGAGGCAGAAGGTTTCTACTATCCACCAACTCTGATTACAAATGCCAAACAAAATAGCGAAGCAGTACAAAAGGAAATCTTCGGACCAGTTGTAGTTGTTCTGCCTTTTAACACAGAGGATGAAGCAGTCGCACTTGCTAATGATTGTGCTTACGGTTTGGCATCATCGGTATGGACCACAGATGTTGCACGCGCCATGCGCGTTACTCACCAACTAGAAGTTGGTGTCACATGGATAAATGATCACTTGCCAATCGCATCTGAAGCACCACATGGGGGAGTTAAAGGCAGTGGCTTTGGTAAAGATATGAGCGCAGAATCAGTTGCAGAATATTCTGTAACGCGTCACATAATGATTAAGCACGCACAGACGCAAGCTAAAGACTCTTTTCGTCCTGCTTAACTCTTCGGCGATTCAATCGATGCAGCAGTTGGTGCTTTAGGTTCGTCCTCTGCCAACTCTTTAATTTGCTTACGAACACTTTTAAGAACAACATCAACGCCTTCTTCTGCGCAATTAATGGCTTGGGCTAAGAAGCGATTGAATTCGCGGCCCTGGGTAGCGCCAAAGAAAATTCCTGAAGTCTTCTGTCGGTTGCTGACGTGGAAAATGTAATCTGATTCATCTGCTGTTGTGGACGCACCATTCCATTTGGCAAAAGCCCACTCTTTGGTATTCATCTGGCCATTAAATAAAACACGTTCTGTTGTAAGTAAAACCTGTCCAACTTCTTTATATGCCTGGACTTCATCTCCTGCAACAAATGTTCCACGTTGTGCACCTACTCGATAGCGGATCCCACCAACAAGGGGAATGCTAAATCCTTGTGAAGTGCCAACATAGCGACCTGGTGTTCGACCCGTTTCGTGCATTTGGCCTTGACCTTGCCACAAAATGATTTCACCTTTTTTCTGCACAGTGTTATTTGGAACAGAGTCTTCACCTTTTACTGCCAACATAAAGGCAGATTCAATTTTCTTAAATATTTCGACATCGCGTTGCCAATCCGTATGATCACTTTCGTAAATTTTCAGAGCCTTCTTCAGCGCTCTCTTTGCTTTCTGATCTGTCCACCAACTCATAGGTGCAGTTTGGCATGAATGACTGACAGAGCACTAGTAATCCGTAAGCTGATTCCATAAACTTTTGCCCATGTCAGATGAAAAGGTGCTCGGACTAGATGAGGCGTATTCAGTTAAGACACCTGAAGACAATCGGCGTTTATACGCCAAGTGGGCAGCCACATATGAATCATCTTTTGTCGATGCCAAGCAATACAGATATCCCAAAGCAATTTCAGAAGTATTCAATGAACATGTGCCAATTGATGCTGATGAAGTAGTCCGAGTTATAGACATAGGTTGTGGCACAGGATTGACAGGAATGTACTTATCTCACTTGCGTCCGCACCTTTTTATTGATGGCCTAGATATTTCTCCAGAGATGTTGGCTGAAGCACGTCGTAAGCAGCGCACTGATGAATCCTCTGTTTATACAAACCTTAGTGAATGTGATCTGACGCAAAGCGTTGTGAACGCATTTGAACCATATGACGCACTCATTTGTTCTGGCACATTTACACATGGTCACTTAGGACCAGATGCACTTAAGAATGTTTTATCACTCGTGCGTCCAGCCGGTTGGATTGTTATCGGGGTAAATAACGAACACTTCGAAGGAAAAGATTTTCAAGCCGAACTTGATTCATTGGCCGATGCCAAGAGAATTACTGCCCCGGAGATATTGCGTATTGATGTCTATGAAAAAGGCAGCCCGCACTTTGGCGACCAAGCACGCGTGATTCTGGCTCAAATCATCTAGTGTCGGTAGCAGCCAGTAACTTTGGCTCATGTTCGAATTCATAGCGATTACTCTCATTGTTTTTCTCTTTCTCAATCGTAAAAAACGTAAGAAAAAACCGCATGGCCTAGATGCCGAACTCAGAGAACTCGTCGAAAACTCAACCGACCCCACTGGCATCGGTTTAGATATCAAACGATTCTTACTCTCTGTCATCGATGATGATAAAAATGATCGTGAGAAATTTAGTGATGCCCAGATTGCAACGGCGCAGCGAATTCTAGATCGCGCCGGGCCTGCTGCGTTCTATTGGATGACAGAGATTGCATCTCAATTAACATTTTTGGCAGCTGCCCAAATAAACGGAATAACCACCAATGTGGATGCAGAGCTCAAGGGCAGTGCAACGCCTGAAGATGTCGTGCGGATTGTGGTTCAGCCTTAACGAAGACTTGCAGCAACTTTCTTAGCAACTGCCTTTGCATCAACGGCGCATTTATCTGCAGCTTTAATCGGCAGAACTAAATTACCAATGGCATAAATTCCTGGACGCTGCAATTGTGATGATTCATCGACCAGTGGTGATTTATATCTAGCATCAATACCAAACCCACCGCGACGGACTAATTCGTTATCTGGAATCCAATTGCCGGTAAAAACTATGGTGTCGCACGCAATAACGCTTTCTTGGCCGCCGTGGCGGATACGCACACCAGTGACTCGTTTATCTCCTAGTACTTCAATGATTTCGGTCTTTGTCAACAACTTAAAGCGATACCAAATACCCAGCGCCAAGCGGATAAGCCCAAAACTTTCATGCTTGTTCTTATCAGTTAGCATCGCAACTGTTTTAACTCCAGCATGTTTAAGAGTCATTACCGCGGAAAATGATACGTGTTCGGCACCGACTACAACTGCGCGGGTTCCGATTTCTAAATCTTCAAGGTATGTGCTCTGTTGCAGCGATCCTGTTGTGTAGATACC
>WLRX01000095.1 GCA_009706135.1 Actinomycetota bacterium | reverse complement strand
TTGATTTCACTTCGCTCATGATTTGTGGGTCGCGGCTCATCCGAACAACCTTGGAAATGTTTCAGTATGGGCTATACGTAATTCATTTAGTGGGATCACGCAATCATTAATCGTTAGTGAATCCCCACCCGTTGTGCCGATCTGAGTGCAAACTATTTGTGCTTTCTTTGCTTGTGTAAGCAGCGCATCTTTCTTACTTGAATCAATTGCAACAACTACTCGACCTGGTGTTTCACTGAGTAAATCAAGTGCAGGATTATTTAGCTTTACGGTAGCGCCAACATCGTGACGCAAAACCATTTCAGTCAGAGTTGCAGATAATCCACCTTGGCTTAGGTCGTGTGCAGCTGTAAAAATCTTTTCTGTTCGGCCTGCTACGAGTAATGCATTTAGGCGCATCGCAGCTTGTAAATCTGATTGCGGTGCTTGTCCCCCACGTTGGCCGTGAATAAAAGCCCATTCACTTCCTGCAAAATCTTCGCCCGTTTCACCAAGTAAATAGAGATCCAAACCTGCACGATCAAAACTCATTGGTGTGCGAGTGCGCACATCATCGATGACACCAAGGACGGCAATCACTGGGGTTGGCAAAATCGCAGTTGAACCAGTTTGGTTATAGAAGGAAACGTTTCCACCTGTGACCGGCAATCCCATTTCTAAACAACCATCTGCAAGTCCGCGAACTGTTTCGGCAAATTGCCACATCACACCAGGATCTTCAGGAGAACCAAAGTTAAGACAGTTACTTACTGCAAGCGGTTGTGCACCTGCTGTTGCAATATTGCGTGCAGCTTCGGCCAATGCCAGTTTTACGCCTTCGTAAGGATTTAAATACGACCAATTAGCGTTTGCATCCGTTGCAACTGCAACACCGAGATGTGTTGATTCATCTACGCGCACCATTCCAGAGTCATCAGGTTGGGCTTGAATTGTGTTGCCTTGCACGTACTTGTCATATTGCGCAGTCACCCAAGATTTATCCGCCAAGTTTGGTGTGCCGGCAAGTTTTAATACTGCTGCCTTAATTTCCGCGTCCGTTATTGGCATCGGAACAACTACCTTTTCACTGTTCACTTGTTTGATGTATGCCGGTTCTGCAAATGGTCGCTGATACACGGGACCTTCATGAGCAACAGTGCGTGGTGGAACATCGACGATTAATTCGCCATGCCAAGTAATTTGTAGTCGATCACCAGTTGTAACTTCACCAATTACTGTGGCTGTGACATCCCACTTTTTGCAGATAGCTAAGAATTGATCGATATTTTTTGGTTCAACAATTGCGCACATACGCTCTTGTGATTCTGACATCAAGATTTCTTCAGGAGAAAGTGAAGGATCGCGCAGCGGAACTCGATCAAGTTCTACTGACATTCCACCTGTACCACCGGATGCCAGCTCAGAAGTTGCACATGAAAGTCCTGCGCCGCCTAAGTCTTGAATACCCACAACTAGATCAGCTGCAAATATTTCTAGAGAGCATTCAATCAAAACTTTTTCTACAAATGGATCGCCCACTTGAACACTTGGTCGTTTTGCTGGCCCGCTTGCGCCAAAAGTTTCTGAGGCAAGTACTGAGACGCCACCAATTCCATCGCCGCCAGTTTTGGCGCCATATAAAACAACAAGGTTTCCGGCACCTGCAGCTTTGGCTAATTTAATATCGCTATGTTTCATAACACCGATACAAAGTGCGTTAACCAGTGGGTTACCCGCATAAGTTTCATCGAATGTAACTTCGCCACCAATATTTGGAAGCCCTAAACAATTGCCGTAGCCACCTACTCCTGCAATAACTCCTGGCAATACGCGACGAGTATCTGCTGCCTCTGCTGGACCAAAGCGAAGTGGGTCCATGACTGCAATTGGCCGCGCACCCATAGTCAAAATGTCACGAACAATTCCACCCACACCAGTTGCTGCGCCTTGATATGGCTCGATAAATGATGGGTGGTTGTGTGATTCAATTTTAAAAGTGACTGCATAACCTTGTCCGACATCAACAACGCCAGCATTTTCTCCGATGCCGACAAGTAATGCGTCGGTTTTTACTGCCTTATCGCCAAATTGTTTTAGGTGAGTTTTTGAAGATTTATATGAACAGTGTTCGGACCACATTACTGAATACATTGCTAATTCTGAAGAAGTTGGGCGTCGTCCAAGAATTTCGCGAACACGTGCGTATTCATCTTCTTTCAATCCGAGTTCAAGAAATGGTTGTTTTGTTTCGGGTGAGGTTTTTGCCGACGCAACAGTATCTAACGCCATTTATTTACCAACCATTGCTTGCAGCACTGATGTGAAAAAACCAAGTCCATCTGCTGTTGGTCCGGTCAACGCATCAATTGCGTGCTCTGGATGTGGCATTAAACCAACAACGTTGCCTCGTGCATTTGTAATTCCGGCAATTAAATTGCGTGATCCATTTGGATTTTCGCCAACATAGCGAGCAATAATGCGACCGTCATTTTCAAGAGACGCCAGTGTTGCGTCATCACATTGAAAAGAACCTTCACCATTTTTTAGCGGAATAACAATCTCTTGACCTTGTGTATACGCAGAAGTCCAGGCGCTAGTTATATTTTCAATTGAAATTTTTTGGTCACGACATAAGAAGTGGAGTTCGTGATTACGGGTGAGAGCACCTGGCAGTAAGTGTGCTTCGCATAAAACCTGAAAACCATTGCAGATTCCAAGAAGTGGCATGCCTTCATTTGCACGTTTTATAATTGATTGCATCACTGGAGCAAAGCGAGAGATTGCTCCACAACGTAAATAATCACCGTAAGAAAATCCACCGGGAAGAATTACCGCATCCACACCCTGCAGATCTTCATCTCCGTGCCAGAGTGATATCGCTTGCCCACCAGCAAAACGCACAGCACGAGCGGCATCTCTGTCATCGAGTGTGCCCGGAAAAGTTACGACGCCAACTTTCACTTACTTCTCCACTCGGATTGTGAAAGTTTCAATCACTGGATTTGCAAGCAAAGTTTCAGCAGCTTTTTCTACTTGTGCTAATTGTTCTGGTGTTGCTTCACCTTCAATTTCGATTTCAAATCTTTTTCCTTGGCGGACACTCTTTGCGAATGTAAAACCAAGACGTGGCAACGCAGCACCAACAGCTGTTCCTTGTGGGTCAAGAATTTCTGGCTTTAACATCACATCGACCACGATCTTTGCCATTTCAGTGCTGCCTTTCCTTAGGAGATGAATTTATCCGTTAAACCGGCTGCCGGTAATACGAAAATAAGCTTCTTCATAGCGTGCTGCAGTTTTTTCAACAATTTCATTAGGTAACTCTGGTGGTGGCGACTTTTTATCCCACCCAGTTGAAATCAAGTAATCACGGACAAATTGCTTATCAAATGATGGCTGCGCGCCGCCTGGTTTCCATGTGGCTGCTTCCCAGAAGCGAGAAGAGTCAGGTGTAAGTGCTTCATCACCGAGTGTGATTTCACCATCTTCATCTGTACCAAATTCAAATTTAGTGTCTGCCAAAATTATTCCACGAGATTGCGCGAACTCTGTTGCTGTTTCATACAACTTGAGTGTTAGCCCTCGAAGTTCTGCTGCAGTATCTCCACCAACAATTTTTTCGCATTGCGCAAAATCAATGTTTTCATCATGATCGCCGATTTCAGCTTTTGTTGCTGGAGTAAAAATAGATTGTGGTAGTTGCGATCCGTCTTGTAACCCT
>WLRX01000094.1 GCA_009706135.1 Actinomycetota bacterium | reverse complement strand
GAGCCAAACGTAGAAGCAATCGTTGGTAAAAAACCAGACCTGGTGGTTCTATCTGTTGATGCAGTTAAGTCAATGGAAATTCGTAAGGCTTTGATCAAACTCAAAGTACCTGTCTTGATGGAAAAAGCGCCAACAAATCTCTCTGATGTCTATGCAGAGATCAAGGTCCTCGGCAGAGTGACAAATAAACAAGCGAGAGCCACGGCACTTACAAAGAAGATGGCAGCAGATATCAAATCAATTCTTGCTACTTCGAAAAAATCTACTGGCATACGAGTTTTCCATGAATTAGATGAAACTTATTACTCAGTCACATCAGATACTTTTATTGGCCGTGTATATAAAGATTTTGGTGTAATCAATGTTGCTGATGCAGCAGCAGGCGCTGATTCATATGGATACCCGCAATTATCTGCGGAGTATTTACTCAAAAGTGATCCGCAAGTAATTTTCTTATCTGACGCACAAGATGGAGTAACGACAGAAAGTGTTACAAAACGCGCTGGATGGTCGCAAATATCTGCAGTGAAGAACAACAAGGTATTTGCACTGACGGCAGATATTCCATCTCGTTGGGGACCACGACTTGTTGATTTCTATCGAGAAATTGCAAAGGCTTTGGCGACAATTTCATAATGCAAACACAAGAGATGGGCCGAATCTGGCACTGGCGTACAACTGTATTTGTGGGGATTCTCCTTGCATTTATTTTATTGCTCGGTGTCAGTTTCGGTCCGATCTCACTAGATTTCACAAAGATTATTCGCACGCTATTTGGAGTATCTGGTGGACTTAAAGATGAAGAACGAACGCTCTTACTCGAACTTCGTTTGCCACGTGTTTTACTGGCGGGACTCGTAGGCGCAGCCCTTGCAACAAGTGGCGCCGTTTATCAAACAGTTTTCCGAAACCCACTAGCTGATCCATATTTACTTGGCGCAGCAGCAGGCGCAGGTCTCGGTGCAACCCTTGCATTCACCGGCGGAAGTAAAACTTTTTCTGCCGCTCTTCCACTCTTTGCATTTCTTGGTGGTGTGCTTGCAGTTGCAGCAACATTTATGATTTCTGGAAAAGCATTTTCCGACCCTGCAACTCTTTTGTTATCAGGAATCGCCATTGGTTCATTTGCCACCGCCGTGCAAACATATTTGCAACAGCGAAATAGCCAGGTATTGCGCCCTGTGTATTCATGGATATTAGGACAACTCACTGTCGCCGATTGGAACGTCGTGAAGTGGGCTAGTTTTTATATTCTTATTGCGCTATTTATTCTCATTCGTATGTCTCGTTTACTAGATGGTTTATTACTTAGCGATGAAGAAGCATTTTCACTTGGAATTTCGCCAAATAAAATCCGCATAATTGCAATTGGCGCAGCAACGCTTGCCACTGCAACCGCTGTCTCTGCAAGCGGCTTAATCGGCTTTGTTGGAATTGTTGTTCCGCACCTTGTCCGCGGGCTGACAAAACGTGCGACCAATAGAGCGCTGTTCACTGTTGCACTCACCGGTGCTGGGTTTTTAGTTCTAGCAGATCTCGGTGCACGAACACTTCTGTCGCCGGCAGAGTTACCAATCGGTGTAATCACAGCCTTCGTTGGTGCCCCATTCCTTTTATTCGTACTACGAGCAAAGCGGGTAATGAAATGATAAAAATAAATAATCTCTCTGTTCGTTATGGAGATTTTTATGCACTCAATCACATCACACTTGAAATCCCGCGTGGTACGTGGACATGTCTTGTCGGACCAAATGGTGCGGGTAAAACTACATTTCTAAAGACGTTACTCGGCAATAAAGCCTATGACGGATCCATCACAATCGATGGCCACGAAGTTTATAAAAATTTACGTAACGTCGCATTTGTTCCGCAACGACCAGAGATTCCTGCCGGTATGGATGTTGCCGAATATGTCATGCTCGGTCGCGCACGTCTTGATGGCTGGGGTCGCGAATCAAAGAAGTCACGCACATTTGTTCATACAGTTTTGCACGAGACACAATTACTTGGTTTACAACACCAATTGCTTACACAATTATCTGGTGGAGAAATGCAACGCGTTTTAATTGCACGTGCCCTGGTACAGGAACCAGAGATTATGATTTTAGATGAACCAACTTCAGCCCTTGATTTACACCACCAAATTTCAACCTTAAATCAGATTGATCGATTAAAGGATTTGGGAACAACAGTTATTTCCACGATGCACGACATTACGTTGGGTGCAATGTATGCAGAGCGCATAATTGTCATGCACAAGGGTCAGGTTCTTTTAGATGGCGCATCTAATGTAGTAATCCACTCCCCAGAACTGAAAAAAGCCTTCGACAACGGCATCAGCATCTTTACCCTGGATAGCGGACGCCCGGTTATCGTTGCCAGTCGCGAATTTCCAGCCCGATAGACCCACAGGTTCACAGAGAATTACCACGCAATTCACCCGCAAACCCCCTTTTAAAGTTTAAATTTTTTGCTACTCTTTCCCCATTCCTACGGAGGTTTTTATGCGCAAGTTAGTCGTTTCTGCATCGATCGTTCTTTTCCTTGCTTCAGGCTTGATGGCGTCTCCAGCCCAAGCGGCAAACAATAAAATCGTGAACGGCGTTTCATGCTCAAAGCTCAATGCCACCACAAAGGGCAAGGGCAATGAGTCATACAAGTGTGCAAAGAACCCGTATTACAAGAAGACTAAAAAGACCTGGACATGGATCGAGTGCCTCAATGCTCATCAGAGCTTGCTTGGATTCAAATCAGATCTCAAGGATTTCATTGCAAGTGGTGCTGGTTCAGCCGATGACATTGCCAGTGATCAAGGTTTCATTGACGATTTTCAAGATGCGACCAAAGAAGCGTGTAAGCGCGGCGCATAAACCCGCCTTCTTCTGACCTGTTATCCAGCATTCCGAGCGCGCACCCCTCAAGGGTTCTAGCGAAATGTCCGTTTTGTCCCCTCTCCGCTACATTAGCAACACTTTTTCGTAGTAGCAGGTAGAGGCGGCGACGGTCGGCTCTGCTTCACAAAACCGGTTACGAAGGAATTCACAAGTGGCAATCAAGAAGTCTGCAACTACTGCAGGTCCCGTTAAGTGGACTGTCGCAGAGTTCGGTGCTTTCTACACAGAGCACCGCTCAGAACTTCTTGCCCACGCTAATCGCGTATTAAAGGATTCCGCTAAAGCAGAAGAAATCACTCAAGACGCACTAATCAAGTTCATGTTGGCTGCTCCAGAATTAGAGTCAAGTGATCATGCACTTTCTTATCTACACCGCACAATCGAAAATCTCTGCATCGATGTTTTCCGCCTCGAAGGACGTCGTCCAAATCTTGTTGTACTAGATGATGCCACTGCCGAAATCGAAGCTTCATGGGCAGTAGATGGCGATCACAGTGCAGGTATCTCTGCAGCCGAAGACGCAGCAATTATTCGCCAAGCGCTCGCCCTTCTCTCACCAGCAGAACGCGCGGCAATTGTTATGTGGGAAATGGAAGGCCGCTCTACACAAGAAATCGCAGCAGAACTTGGTATCAAAGAATCTGCAGTTCGTCACACTCTTTCTCGCGCACGTGCATCACTTCGCCGCATTCTTACCGAACTTGTTATTGACGAAGAGCGCGGCCTAACAGCTCTAGATTTGCTCAGCACTACTTATAAGAAGGCAGCAGATCTTGCTCAGAAATCTTCAAAGGTTGCACTCTCATTAATTT
>WLRX01000093.1 GCA_009706135.1 Actinomycetota bacterium | reverse complement strand
TGGTGGTGCCACATGTATTTTGATTCCTGAAATTCCATTTTCAGTAGACAAAGTTTGCGAATGGGTTGAATCTCGTTATAAGTCCACCTTCGCACCAATCATTGTTATTGCAGAAGGTGCGATTCCACAAGAAGGTGACATGATCACAAAAGATCAAACTCTTGATGCCTTTGGACACGTAAAACTATCTGGCATTGGTGATTGGCTCGCAGGACAAATCGAAGCCAAGACTGGCAAAGAAGCACGAACTTCTGTGCTTGGTCATATTCAACGCGGTGGATCTCCAACCGCATTTGATCGTGTTCTTGCTACTCGATTTGGATTGCACGCAATTACTGCAGCCCATGAAGGTGATTGGGGCAAGATGGTTGCACTTCATGGCACAAATATTGCGCGTGTGCCGCTAGCGACAGCAACGGAAAAACTAAAAACCGTTGACCTTGCGCTCTACAAGGAAGCTGAGATTTTCTTCGGATAATTCGCCTGCGCGAATGGCCAAAGGTTCTCTACCCTTACACCTATGAACTCATCACTGGAAAATCTATTCACACCTGGATTGATTGCGGCTCAGCAGCCGCAATGGCCCGGTGGAAATGATGGCGCCGCAATAAAGTCAGCGGTGCAAGAACTCAAATCTTTTCCACCACTTGTATTTGCTGGTGAGTGTGATGACCTCAAAGCACGCATTGCTTTAGCTGCCGAAGGAAAAGCATTTTGGTTACAGGGTGGAGATTGCGCAGAAACTTTTGCTGCAGCAACAGCGGATTCCATTCGAAACCGCATCAAAACCATTTTGCAGATGGCTGCAGTACTCCAGTACTACTCATCTCTTCCAGTTATAAAAGTTGGACGCATGGCTGGGCAATTCGCTAAACCACGCTCGAATGATCTAGAAACTCGTGGCGACGTAACTTTGCCGGCATACCGAGGAGATGCAGTAAATGATCTTGAATTTACTGAAAGTGCTCGCACCCCAGATCCACAACGCTTAGTTCGCGTGTACAACACATCTGCTTCAACACTTAATCTTGTTCGTGCATTTACTCAAGGTGGTTTTGCTGATCTACGCCGCGTGCACGAGTGGAACAAAGGATTTATTCGTGACTCATCCGTAGGTGAACGTTACGAAGAGATGGCAAAAGAAATTGGCCGTGCACTTGATTTCATGAAATCAGCTGGGATCGATCCAGAAGCATTTAAATCAGTTGATTTCTTCTCAAGCCATGAAGCACTCATTCTTGAATACGAAAAGGCGCTCACGCGAATCGATTCTCTTTCGGGAAATCCTTACGACGTATCGGCTCACTTCCTCTGGATTGGCGAACGAACTCGCCAACTAGATGGCGCACATATTGATTTCGCGTCAAAGATTAATAACCCAATCGGCATCAAGCTTGGACCTAAATCAACAGTTGAAGATGCACTAGCCCTCATTAACCGCCTTGATCCAAATCGGGAACCAGGACGCATTACATTTATTACTCGCATGGGCGCTTCGAAGATTCGCGAAGCGTTGCCAGCGCTGGTTGATGGCGTGACAAAATCTGGCGCAAAAGTTTTATGGGTCTGCGATCCGATGCATGGCAATACCTACGAAGCACCATCAGGCTATAAGACACGTAAATTTGATGACGTTATGGATGAAGTAAAAGGCTTCTTCGAAGTGCATAAATCACTTGGCACCCATCCAGGTGGAATTCACATTGAATTAACTGGAGATGATGTCACCGAATGCGTGGGTGGTGGAGAGCAGATTTCAGAATCTGATCTTGCTTCACGTTATGAGAGCGCTTGCGATCCACGTTTGAATCACTCTCAATCACTTGAACTTGCATTTTTAGTTGCTGAGATGTTGCGCGACCGCTAATTTAGCGCAGTGCCTCTCTTTTTAACATCTCATAAAACTCCAATTGGTACTCTTAATCTAATCGCCCATGAAGATGTTTTACTTGGGGCCAATCTTTCAACGCTTAGCGCACTAAAAGCATCGTTAGATAGTGAAGATAGAACTCGCGAAATAAAAGAAGTGAAATTAATTCCAGTTATTTCTGAACTTATATCAGATTATTTTGACGGTGATTTAAGAGCCCTTGATGCAATTAAAGTCAGACAACCGGGCGCTTCATTTTCACAAGCGGCCTGGAAAGCAATGCGAAAAATAAAGCCTGGTAAAACACTTTCATATGCAGCACTTGCCGAACGTGCGGGATCTCCGGCTGCTGTACGTGCAGCGGGAAGTGCGTGCGCAAAGAATGCAATTGTTTTAGTTGTTCCGTGCCATCGAATTGTTAAAACGGGTGGATCACTTGGAAATTATGCCTACGGACTAAATAAAAAAGAGTGGTTATTACGCTTTGAGGCAGCGCTTTAGAATTTCAATTGCTTCATCTGTTTGTGCATCATCGAAATCTAAGTGAGTAACTAATCGGGCATATTTTGGACCGAGTGCGCTGATCCACAAACCATTTTCTTTACACTTCGCAGCAAAATCTGCGGCGCTAAATGCAAATTTTGTTAAATCTAGGCCAACAATATTGGTTTCAACCGTTGCAGCATCAATCAAGGATGAATCGATGGCAGCAAGTGCCACAGCAATTTTCTTTGCGCGTGCATGATCATCTGTTAGGCGATTGATGTTGTGATCCAGGGCGTAGTGACCTGCTGCGGCCAAAAGTCCTATCTGTCGCATTCCGCCACCATAGCGTTTGCGCCATACACGCGAGGAAGTGATCATTTCTTTGCTTCCAAGAACTAGCGAACCAACTGGTGCACCAAGGCCCTTTGATAAACAAACGCTAATTGTGTTGAAGTATTTTCCGTACTCAGAAAAGGAAACTCCACTTGCTACGTGGGCATTCCAAATTCGCGCACCATCTAAATGCAGAGCTACACCGATTTCATCAGCGCCTTTTTTCAGGGCCGCAATTTCAGATATTGGCTGAACAGTTCCGCCACCAAAATTGTGGGTGTTTTCAACTGCGATTGCCGTTGTGGAGACCAAGTAGGGGCCAGAGTTTGGACGCGCGATCTCAAGAGCATCGCTGGCTTTTAGTAATCCATTTTTAGCAGGCCATGTACGAGTTGTGATTCCAGAAAAAACTGCAGCAGCTCCTAGTTCGGCGCGGACAATATGTGAATTTGTTTCGGCAATTAACTCTTCACCCGGTGCGACTAGGGAACGAATTGCTAATTGATTTGCAAGAGAACCAGTTGGGGAGAAAAGAGCTGCTTCTTTGCCAAACATTGCAGCAACTCGTTCTTCAAGTGAATTAACTGTCGGATCATCGCCATAGACGTCATCTCCAACGGGAGCGGTTGCAATTGCATCTCGCATCCCTTGTGAAGGTTTAGTGACGGTATCTGATCGCAGGTCGATTGCCATGGTCTATTTTCTCATGATTCTTTGATGACAATTACATACATAGCTATGACAACAAGGGTTCCACCGAGCGCAGTTTGCAAGGTTAATCGCTCGCCACCAAAAATAATGGCAAATATCGCAGCAAAAACAACTTCCATCGTAAGGATGACTGCAACTTTTGTAGTGGTCATATGTGCCTGTGACCATGTTTGAACCATAAATGCGATTGCTGTGCAAACAACTGCAGTAAAAATAACTGTCGCCCAAACGCCCCAATCAGGTGGTGCCGAGTAACCACCTTCTGCCATGGATGCAAGCCCACTTAATAGAGCACACATTGAAAGTTGGATAACAGTCATTGCATAAGCGTCTCGGCCGCTGCTCCATTTCCCAAGTGAAATTATGTGAGCACCGAAACAGAACGCGCTACCTAGAACGAGCAATTC
>WLRX01000092.1 GCA_009706135.1 Actinomycetota bacterium | reverse complement strand
CCAACGACTTTAATCCTCGATAAGTCAGGCACTGAAGTTGGTCGTGCTGTTGGTGCGCCTAAACGCGATGAAGTTCTCGCGGCAATTGCCTCCGTTAAGTAAGTGCAAGTTCTTCGCAATTAGTATTTCTTTTTTATCTTCTTTATTCTTCTTCCATGTCACAACAATTGAAAACACCAACTCTGATTGATGTTCGTGGTCCACGTTTTAGCGCAACTCTTACCGTAATTGTTTTAGCAATTGCACTTGCAACACAAAACGTGTGGGCACTCGCATTTCAAGCACTTGTATTCGCAATTGGGGCAATCCGTGGTCCTCAATTCACTCCGTATGCGTTTATTTTTAAGCGCCTAATTAAGCCGCGTCTTCGTGGGGAAGTCGTGACTGAAGATTCGCGTCCGCCACAGTTTGCACAGAGTGTGGGATTTATTTTCGCACTCGTGGGTTTACTTGGTGCTGCAATTGGATCAGTTCCGCTATTTAGCATCGCAGTTGGATTTGCACTAGCTGCAGCGTTTTTGAACTCTGTTTTTAATTATTGTCTTGGTTGTGAGATGTATCTGCTTGTACTAAGAATTCGAACTCGTTAATTAACTAAAAAAGGAGAAGTAAATGTCAAGAGAAAGCGCACTAGTAACAACTGATTGGGTTACTGAAAACCTAAAGAATCCAAAAGTTGTATTTGTAGAAGTTGATGAAGACACAACTCTGTACGAGCAGGGCCATATTGAAGGTGCAATTACTTTCCACTGGCGAGATGACTTGCAAGATGGTCTCGTACGTGATCTTGTTTCAAAGGAGAAGTTCGAAGCGCTACTTTCAAAGAACGGTATTGCAAATGACACAACAGTTGTTCTCTATGGAGGCAACAACAACTGGTTTGCAACATATGCGTACTGGTATTTCAAGATTTACGGTCACCAAGATGTTCGTTTGATCGATGGTGGACGCAAGCTCTGGGAACTAAAGGCTTTGCCATTAGTTAAGGAAGTTCCTGCGCGCGCCGCAACTCGCTACGTTGCAAAGGAGCGCGACAACACAATTCGCGCATTCCGCGACGAAGTTATTGCTGCAATCGGAACACTCAACATCGTCGATGTGCGCTCTCCTGCAGAGTTCTCAGGTGAACTTGCTGCCCCTGCTCACCTTCCACAAGAGGGTGGACAAATTAAGGGACACATTCCAACAGCCAAGAACATTCCATGGTCAAAGGCTGCAAATGAAGATGGAACTTTCAAAGATGAAGCAGAACTCAAATCGATTTATGAAGGCGCCGGTGTTGATCTTGCAAAAGACACAATCGCTTACTGCCGAATTGGTGAGCGCTCTGCATTCTCATGGTTTGTTCTTCACGAATTACTCGGTGTAAATAATGTTAAGAATTACGACGGTTCATGGACTGAATACGGTTCATTAGTCGGCGTACCAGTTGCTGTTGGTGCATAGTTGAAAACTTGCGGTGCAACTCCTGGCGGTCCATCACTAGATGGAATTGATTTAACAAAACAGAGCGTTATCCAAGGCGTCATACTCAGGGACGGGGATGCTGACGGTGTGCCAAATGGTGCACCTGTGGCTAACGCGCATATACGTTTGTTAGATAGCCAAGGTGAATTCACCGCGGAAGTTCCGACTAATTCCGATGGACAATTTCGTTTCTTCGCAGCCCCAGGTGCATGGACTCTTGTAGTTCTTGCACCGGGGGTGCGTAAGGAATTAAGCGTGATCGCAGCGACAGGTGTTCCCGCTGATTTACTTATTCAAATCTAGATTAGACTTAATGCATGGCCGACAAGCACGAATTACGCGATAAGGGATTACGCCTTACACCGCAGCGCGAATTAGTTTTATCTGCTGTGCGCGAATTAGGTCATGCAACTCCTGAAGATGTTGCAGAAAAAGTTCGCCAAACGCATCCTGGAATTAATTTATCTACGGTCTATCGCAACTTAGAAACTCTTGAAAATGTTGGCCTTGTTCAACACACACATCTTGGTCATGGTGGCGCTACCTATCATGCGGCGGAAGAGCTCACACATTTACATCTAGTTTGTGGCACCTGTGAATCCGTGGGCGATGCGCCAATCACAATTGCGAGTCAGTTTGTTAATGCACTTGCAGATGATTTCGGATTTAAAACAGATGTCTCCCACTTTGCAATTTATGGCACGTGCGCTACTTGCTTTGAAAAACATAAGTGAGCGCTGTACTAGTTGAAGATGGCCCAGATAAGGGCGCAATTTGGCATTTCGGTGAACCAGTAAAAGAACAACGTGCCCTTGAAAATGGCAGTGCGTGGGCAGATTTATCTCACCTAGATATCGTTGCAATTAAAGGCGAAGATCGCCTGACATGGTTACATGCGCTGACAACACAACATCACGAACAATTACAACCGGGAGTTTGGCAAGAAGCTTTAATCCTTGATCCGCAAGGCCATGTCGAATACCAATTTTTATTAGTAGACGATGGCGACACAGTGTTTTTGGTTCTAGATCCTGGGTACAAAGAGACGCTGATTGAGTACCTCAATAAAATGAAATTTATGCTGCGAGTAGATGTTCGAGATGCAACTGGTGAATATGCAGTACTGCGTGCACCCGGTATGCAAACAGATCTTGGTGGACCATTTGCACTTGTGCCACGGGCTGAAATAAATGAAATGCGAAAAGTATTTAGCGAAAACGCAACACAGGTTGGCACCTGGGCGTTAGATGCCATGCGAGTTGCTGCAGGGCGCATTCGCATAGCTTTTGAAACTGATCATAAATCCATTCCAAATGAATTAGGCGTTCTCAACAAATCTGTACACATGGCTAAGGGTTGCTATCGCGGGCAAGAAACTGTTGCCAAAATCTACAACCTCGGGAATCCACCACGTCGCTTAGTTTTATTACACCTTGACGGAAGCGTTGTTACAGCTCCCGCACAAGGCACTGATGTCATGAATGGTGAAGTAAGAGTTGGTTTTATTGGCACCGTTGCACGTCATCACGAATTAGGCACAATTGCCTTGGCAGTGATTAAACGAAATACACCAGTTGAAGCGCAACTTGAAGTCGATGGAATTCCTGCTATTCAGCAGGTAATTGTTCCGGCTTAATAAACCAACGCTTGGGTGCTCTCGCGAGTAATTTCTTCAACAAAAGAAGCCGCGCCTTCAATAACGATTCCTTTAATCTGCTCGCCATCATTTATGTTGCGGCGTACAGCGCACTGTGAACACAAAACAACTCGTGCACCAGATACGAGCACTGCTAGTTGATCTGCAAGGGGCGCCGCATGCGGCAATTCAAACTCTGCAGCTTTTCCTGGCTGCGCAAAATAGGCAGCATCTCCTGTTAGCCAGAATGAAACTTTTATGCCAGATGCTAAAGCCGCCGATGCTACAGAGAATGCTTGGGATACACGTTCTGGTGCTTCAAGGCCACACGTTAATTTAATGACGAGGTTTGCAGTGCGAGACATACTCCAACTCTAAAGTACGCTTGCCACTATGGAAATCACAACCGCAGTGCTTTTGGCTGTTGCAGCCCTTGGCTTGGGCGTGGGCTTGATGATTTATGGAATTCGTAGAAAAGAACGCCAAGCACGCGCACGAATTCGCAGTACTTACTTAAAGGGACAGCGATAGTGGTTTTTACAATTCCAGAAGGTTTACATCCAGATCTCAATCCTCTTGCGTGGTTAGTCGGAACATGGCGCGGAAAAGGTCGCGGTGAATATCCCGGTATCGAACCATTTGAATACAACCACGAAATTGTTTTCAATCACGATGGTCGTCCATTTTTAAATTACTACTCGCGTTCATGGATTATCGAT
>WLRX01000091.1 GCA_009706135.1 Actinomycetota bacterium | reverse complement strand
TGTGGCAACAAGAGAACAATTGAAGAACGCTCGCCCCATTTTTGTAACGCTGAGGAGATAAATTCATCAACAATTGTTTGCGCGCCATTTGCGAAATCTCCGAACTGTGCTTCCCACAGAACTAGCGCTTCATCACGAACAACTGAATAACCATATTCAAAGCCCATAGCTGCATATTCTGAGAGCAAAGAATCTATAACAAAAAACTGGCTCTCATCGCTAATCAATGCGCGAAGTGGAGTCCACTCATTTCCGTTTTCTTTATCAACGATTACTGCATGACGATTGCTAAATGTTCCACGGCGTGAATCTTGACCTGCCAAACGAATTGGTCGCCCTTCAAGTAAAAGTGAACCAAATGCAAGTGTTTCGCCCATGGACCAATCGATAGTTCCGTCGTTAAGCATCTCAACGCGCTTTTGCAATTGCGGCAATAGTTTCGGATGAACGTTAAATCCATCTGGAACTGCAATTTGTGTTGCAGCAATTGTGCGAGCAGTTGCTTCATCGATACTTGAAACCAGCGTTTCTGGATTCGCAGCAACTGGTGCTTTAAAGTTTGGATCAACTTCTGGTTCGATGTTATGAACTTCGGCAAAGACAGCTTCCAATTGTGTCTGATACTCGCGTGCCAGCTCATCTGCTTGTTCGCTTGAAATATCGCCACGACCGATGAGTGCTTCTGTATAGAGATTACGAGTTGAGCGCTTTGCATCAATTAGTTTGTACATAAGTGGTTGGGTAAATGATGGTTCGTCGCCTTCGTTGTGACCACGACGACGGTAACAAACCATGTCAATAACAACATCTCTGTTGAACTCTTGGCGATATTCAAATGCCAAACGTGCAATGCGTACACATGCTTCTGGATCATCACCATTTACATGAAACACAGGTGCCTGAATAATTTTTGCCATGTCTGTTGAATAACGAGATGTACGTGATGCGTGTGGTGAAGTTGTAAAACCAACTTGGTTATTTACAACTATATGAACTGTTCCACCCGTGCGATAACCAGCTAATTGTGAAAGTTGGAAGGTTTCTGCAACAACACCTTGTCCGGCAAATGCAGCATCACCGTGGAGAAGAATTGGAAGTACTGAATACGCATTCTTTACATTAAGACGATCTTGCTTTGCGCGCACAATTCCTTCTAGAACTGGGTTAGCTGCTTCTAGGTGAGAAGGATTTGCCGCCAAGTAAATCTTTGTTTTCGCACCAGATTCTGCAGTGAATACACCTTCTGTACCTAAGTGATACTTCACATCGCCAGAACCTTGTACATCATTTTCCTTGTAGTGACCTTCAAACTCTTGGAATATTTGTCCGTAGGACTTTCCGGCGATGTTTGCTAGAACATTTAATCGGCCACGGTGTGGCATGCCAATACACACTTCATCAAGTCCGCTCTCAGCCGCACTAGAAATAACGGCATCCAGAATTGGAATTACAGATTCGCCACCTTCGAGTGAGAAGCGCTTTTGTCCGACGAACTTTGTCTGCAAGAAAGTTTCAAATGCTTCTGCACTATTTAGCTTGCGCAGGATTCGTAATTGTTCTTCACGTGGGAATGTTTGCACGCCAACTTCAACACGCTCTTGAATCCATTTGCGTTCTTCTGGACTTTGAATATACATATATTCAATTCCAACTGTGCGGCAATATGAATCACGCAAAATTCCAAGAATCCTGCGAAGTTTCATAAACTTTTCGCCACCAAATCCACCTGTTGCGAATTCGCGATCAAGATCCCACAGAGTTAATCCATGAGTAACAATGTCGAGATCTGGGTGAGAGCGTTGGCGATATTCGAGTGGGTCTGTATCGGCCATGATGTGACCACGAGTGCGATAAGCGTGAATTAATTGTTGAACGCGCGCAGTCTTGTTGATCTCTTCATCTTTGGAGAATTCAAAATCTTGTGCCCAGCGAATTGGTTCATAAGGAATTCGAATTGCAGCGAAAATATCTTCGTAGAAATGTTCGGCGCCAAGTAATAACTCGTGAATACGGCGAAGGAAATCACCTGATTGTGCACCTTGAATAATTCGGTGATCGTAGGTACTTGTCAGTGTGACAACTTTGCTAATTGCCATACGTGCAAGGGTTTCTTCACTGGCACCATGAAACTCTGCAGGGTAATCAAGTGCGCCAACGCCAATAATTAGGCCTTGTCCTTGCACTAAACGTGGCACTGAGTGAACAGTGCCGAGTGTTCCTGGATTCGTAAGTGAAACCGTGGTGCCTGCAAAATCTTCAACAGTTAATGTGCCCCCGCGAGCTTTACCAACTACTGCTTCATAAGCATTCCAAAATTGTGCGAAATCTAAATCTTCGCAACCTTTAATCGAAGGAACCAATAATTGGCGCGATCCGTCTGCCTTAGCTAAATCAATTGCAATACCGAGGTTGATGTGTTGAGGATGACCGATTGCTGGTTTACCTTCAATGTCACCAAAGAATGCATTCATCTCTGGCATTTGTCGAAGTGCCTTAATCATTGCAAATGCAATTAAGTGTGTGAAAGAAACTTTTCCACCGCGAGCGCGCTTTAGGTGATTGTTAATTACAATTCGGTTATCAATCATTAATTTCGCTGGAACTGCGCGCACACTCGTTGCAGTTGGAACAGTTAATGAACCTTCCATGCTTGCCACAACGCGAGCACTTACGCCTCGAATTGGTTCAAGTCGAGCCGCATCTGGTGTGCTTAAAACTGGAACAGGTTTAACAATTGGATCGGCCGGTGTTGGCGATTGCAGTGAGCGATCTCGAACAAGTTTTTGTGTTGGAGAAGTTGGCGTTGCTGCAACTGGTACAGGTGTAGCAGAAGTTGGTGTTGCTGAAGTTGGTGTTGCTGCAACTGGTGCTGCAGGTGTTACAACTGGCGCGGCACTTGCAGCTTTTGGTGTTGGTGGAACTCCACCACGTGGCGCCGTTATAACTGGTGAACTGGAAGCAACTGCAGAATTATTTGCAGGGTTATATGTTTTAAAGAATTCAATCCACGATGGTTCAACCGAAGTTGGGTCTGCTAAATAGCGCTCGTACATTTCGTCGACGAGCCATTCATTGGCTCCAAAGTCCTGATTCGGATCTTTTGCCGACACTGGCGCTCCCCTGCTTGGCGAATTTCAAATAACCACTTACTTGCAGGCCTAAGAGTATCCGTTCGCATGCGCAGATATAAATACGGATGGCGCCTGAAGGAGGCGAGATAGACCACAAAAAGTATCGGATTTCGGGGCTAGGCAATCAAGTGAACAGGCACGTTGGCAATCTTTGGGGCACAGTATCGCCATGAATATGTCGACTGAATCTGCAGCGAAACTGGCATTTATCACCGGCGGATCTCGTGGACTCGGATTTGAAGTTGCCCGCGGATTAGCTCGCATTGGAATTAGTTCTGTATTAATTGCAAAAGATGCGGATCGATTAAACGGTGCGGCGCAACAACTTCGGACAGAGTTTCCTGGAATTAACTTTGAAACAAGTACATGTGATTTAGAAGACCAAGTGCAGACAAGAAAAACTGCCGAAGATTTACTGAGTAAATACGGTGCACCATTTGCCCTCGTTTTAGCTCATGGCGTTATGAGCGAAAAAATGTCTAAGACTTTGCGAACAACGGATGCAGAATGGCGCCGAGTCATGGCGATTAATTTAGATTCTGTTTTCACACTCGTAAATGTTCTTGGATTACCGATGGCTGATGCGCGAGATGGTCGTCGAGTTGTCATCTTCTCTGCGTGCTTAGGTCGAATGTCCGGACCTGGAAATGCTGGTGGACTCGCGCCATATCGAATTAGCAAAGCCGGTGTAAACGCATTCGTAAGAAATCTTGCACACGAAACAGGACTCGGTGCACGTGGTTTCTATGTTGATGCAATTTGCCCCAACCATTCACGCACTGACATGGGTGGCC
>WLRX01000090.1 GCA_009706135.1 Actinomycetota bacterium | reverse complement strand
TCACAAGCGATATATGCACAACTACAACTTCCCACCATATTCAACTGGTGAAACAGGTCGTGTTGGTACACCTAAGCGCCGTGAAATCGGCCATGGTGCTCTTGCAGAACGCGCACTAATTCCAGTACTTCCAACCCGCGAAGAGTTCCCTTACGCAATTCGTCAGGTTTCAGAAGCGCTTGGCTCAAATGGTTCAACTTCAATGGGTTCTGTATGCGCCTCAACACTTGCAATGCTCAATGCTGGAGTACCACTTCGCGCGCCAGTTGCAGGAATTGCAATGGGTCTGATTTCAGATGATGTTGATGGCAAAGTTGAATACGTTGCGTTAACAGACATTCTTGGTGCAGAAGATGCCTTCGGTGATATGGACTTTAAAGTCGCCGGAACTAAGGACTTCGTAACAGCGCTTCAATTAGATACAAAGCTTGATGGAATCCCAGCATCTGTTCTTGCTGGTGCACTTCTGCAAGCAAAAGAAGCACGTCTTGCAATTCTGGATGTAATGAATGAAGCGATTGACTCACCCGATGAAATGAGTCCATTTGCTCCACGAATTATTTCTGTGAAAATTCCAGTAGATCAGATTGGTGCCGTCATTGGCCCTAAGGGCAAGATCATCAATCAGATTCAAGATGAAACTGGCGCGGATATTTCAATTGAAGATGATGGAACAATTTATATCGGTGCAACCGATGGACCATCAGCTGAAGCTGCTCGCGCACAAATTAATGCCATTGCTAATCCAACAATGCCTGAGGTTGGCGAACGCTACCTCGGCACGGTTGTAAAGCTTGCAGCATTTGGAGCATTCATTTCACTTATGCCAGGTAAAGATGGCTTGCTCCATGTATCTCAAATTCGCAAGATGCATGGCGGAAAGCGCATTGAAAATCTGGAAGAAGTTATGAAAGTCGGAGACAAGATTCAGGTTGAAATTGGTGAAATTGATCCAAAGGGAAAACTTTCACTTGTTCCGGTCCTTGAAGAAGGCGCGGCTTCAGCCGAATAAATGTCAGTTCGTCGCACAGTTTTGCCGAGCGGTCTGCGCATCGTTACTGAAGAAGTCTCTTCAGTTCGAAGTGCAGCCGTTGGCATCTGGGTAAATATAGGTTCTCGTGATGAAGCACCAGCTACTGCTGGTGCTTCTCACTTTTTGGAACATCTTTTATTTAAGGGAACACCGCGCAGAAATGCGCTAGAAATTTCATCAGCCATCGAATCTGTTGGTGGTGAGATGAATGCCTTCACTAGCAAGGAATACACCTGCTTCTATGCTCGAGTAATCGATACCGATCTGCCAATGGCAGTTGATGTAATTTCAGATTTAATAACATCATCTATTGTTACTGCAGAAGACGTAGACGCAGAGAGAAAAGTAGTTCTGGAAGAAATTGCTATGCGAGATGATGATCCCAGCGACCTAGTACATGATTTATATGCCGAAACGTATTATGGAGATACTGCCTTGGGACGCCCGATTTTGGGAACAATTGATTCGATAAATAATATGTCTCGAAGTACTGTCTTTAATTATTACAAGAAGCGTTATCTACCTCAAGATCTAGTTGTTGCAGTTGCTGGAAATATCAAACATAAGCGTGTGGTTGCAATGGTTGAAGAAGCACTTTCTCGCGATAACTTCTTGGATGTGCAAGGAACGCCCCAAATTCGTCCCAACACTGCTGTTAAACGAGGAAAACAAGGACGCGTCGGAATTATTTATCGAAAGAGCGAACAAGCACATATGTTCTATGGAATGGAAGGTGTAGCGCGCAATGATGATCGCCGTTTCACAATGGGAGTACTTTCTGCGGCACTAGGTGGCGGAATGTCATCTCGTCTGTTCCAGGAAATTCGTGAAAAACGTGGACTGGCTTACTCAGTTTATTCTTACGCTCAACAATTTGCGGGTTCAGGTCAGATTGGTTTTTATGCTGGATGTAATCCAAGTAAAGCCACTGAAGTAATAAACATTATTCAAGAGGTACTTGCAGACGTTGCAAGCAATGGAATGTCACATGAAGAAATTGATAGAGCCAAAGGCGCAGTGCGGGGATCATTGGTTCTTAGTCAAGAAGACTCTGCCTCTCGTATGAGCCGAATTGGCAAGAGCGAGATTGTCTATGGCGACATTATGGGCTTTGATGAAATTCTTAAGGCAGTTGCACGCGTAACTCCAGAGGATGTTCGTGAAATTGCCAGCGAATTTCTAACCAAAACGCCTACCCTTGGAGTTGTAGGTCCCTATAAGAGTGAGAGCCACTTCGAGAAAATTCTTGCGAAAGGAAGTACACGATGAGTGCAAAGATATGCGTTGGCGTACTTGGTGCTCGCGGACGAATGGGCGCTGAAGTTGTTAAAGCTGTAAATAAATCTAGTGATCTCGAACTTGTGGCACAACTAGATCTGGGTGATTCACTCGATCAATTAGTTTCCAGCAAAGCACAGGTGGTGGTTGATTTCACCACACCAGATAGTGTTATGAAAAACTTAGAATTCTTAATTCAAAACAATATCCATGCAGTTGTTGGCACGACTGGTTTTGATTCGGCACGTATTGATTCTCTGAGCAAAGAGTTGTCAAAGCATCCCCAGGTCGGCGTCCTCATCGCTCCAAATTTTGCTATCGGCGCGGTTCTGATGATGGAGTTTGCCGAAAAAGCTGCGCGTTACTTTGAATCTGCAGAAATAATCGAAATGCATCATCCCGCTAAAGTCGATGCACCCAGTGGAACTGCTGCTCGTACAGCAGAATTAATGACACAGGCACGAAAAGATTCAAAAAAAGCCCCAATGCCTGATGCGACAAAGCAATCTTTAGATGGTGCGCGCGGAAGTAAGGTGGGCGATATTCCAATTCACTCTATTCGAGCACAAGGACTTGTTGCTCATCAAGAAGTTCTACTCGGCGGCGTTGGCGAAACTTTAACGATTAGACATGATTCACTCGATCGTGCTGGTTTTATGCCAGGAGTTTTACTTGGAATCAGAAGTGTTATCAATCATCCGGGCCTAACTCATGGCCTAGATAAGTTCATGTAAGGGATAAGAAATGTCTAACGAACAGATCACAATGTATGGCGCTGATTGGTGCGGAGATTGTCGTCGCTCAAAGAGATTGTTGGCCGAACTAGGAGTCGAATACACCCTCGTTGATGTTGAGGAAGATCTGACTGCTGCCGATAAAGTTCGCGAAATTAATGGTGGCGCTCAATCGATTCCTGTCATTGTATTTTCTGATGGCACCCATCTGACCGAACCATCAGATTTAGATTTAACTGCTAAGTTGAAATCTCTTTCAATAATTTAGAAAATTTAAAGAAGGTTGTAAACAGCTGCAGAACTAATCGCCGCGCTTAGAACAACAATAGGAAAAGGCGCCTTAAATATAAGCGCAATAATCGCTGCTGCGAGTCCAGATAATCTGTGGTCAATCACTATCGTGCTCTTGGTGCTCACGGTTTGAACCGCTACAAGTGCGCTTAATAGAGCGATTGGAATCAGTAAGTTAACTCTTTTAATTAACGGGTGAGACAAAAACTTCTCAGGAACGCTATGTCCGGAAAACTTAAGGACATAAGCAATTACGCTCGTTCCAATTACGGCAATCCATAGCGTGTCCATTATTTTATGGGCCTTAATCCCATTATTACTGCGATTACGACAGTTCCAATAATTGGCAAACCAGCTGGCAAAAATGGTGTTGTGGCAATTGCAAAGGCAGCGGCGATTATTGCTAATAATTTATCTGATGAATTTTTTAGTCGAGGCCAGACAAGGCCAAGAAATGCTGCCGGTACTGCAGCATCTAATCCCCAAGCAGAAGGATCGCCCATTGCCTTTGCACCGAGTGCCCCAGCGAGTGTAAAAAGATTCCAGAATACAAAAACTCCAAATCCAGTGAGCCAAAATCCTTCACGCATCGCAGCAATGCCGCGCGACTCCTGAGAAAGACAGACACCTGTGGATTCATCAATTGTGATCTGAGCAGCCATAGCTCTTTTAAACCCACGAACTTTAAGAATTGGAGCCATAAGCACTCCGTACAAACCATTTCTAATTCCTAATAATGATGCGGTTGCAATGCCG
>WLRX01000009.1 GCA_009706135.1 Actinomycetota bacterium | reverse complement strand
TTAGCGCCCTTTGGAGATCTAGCACGCCAACACCCTGCAGGAATTATTGATCTATCCCAAGGAACTCCAGTAGATCCGACACCAAATTTTATTCAGCAATCTTTAGCCGAGCATTCAAACTCTCCGAGTTACCCACTTACTGCCGGAACGCCACAATTACGCGATGCGATCAACGAGTGGGCAGCAAAAAATTTAGGCGCAACGGGTGAATTCGATGTTTTGCCATTGATTGGATCGAAGGAATTTGTTGCATGGCTGCCAACATTCTTGCAATCCAAAAAAGTATTGATTCCGAAAGTCGCTTATCCCACCTATAACGTTGGAGCAATTCTCGCGGGAGCACAGGCAGTTCCAGTTGATATCGATGCAACGCAGTGGCCACAGGCTGATTTAGCATGGATTAACTCACCGTCGAATCCAACTGGTCGAGTTCATACAGAAGTCGAACTCACATCAGCTATTGAATACTCTCGAAAAAACAATACCCCAGTGATCAGCGATGAGTGTTACCTGGAGTTCGGTGACTCCAAAACACCAACTTCTATTTTAAATTACACGCAAGGTGAGAACTCAAATATTTTGGCTGTTCTTTCACTTTCTAAGCGCTCTTCAATGGCGGGATATCGCGGAGCCTTTGTGGTTGGAGATCCGGTTTTAATCAAGAAAATTCTTGAAATTAGAAAACATGCAGGAATGATGGTGCCGCTGCCAATTCAGCACTCCATAATCGCAGCCTTGGGGGATTCAAAGCATGTCAGCGAACAGCGGGCTCGATATAACGCTCGTCGAAAAAAACTATCCCCAGCACTTGAGTCTCTTGGGTTTAAAATCGAATACTCAGAAGCAGGTCTATATATCTGGTGCACGCGAGGCGAAGATGCGTGGAAATCTGTTGAAGCGCTCGCAACATTAGGAATTCTAGTAACACCAGGAATTTTTTACGGTGTAGATGGTTCAGAGTATGTGCGTATTGCAATGACAGCCACAGATGCTGCAATTGCAGAAGCTGCCGCACGCATCACAGATTCGAAGGTGTAATACATGGCTCTGGGGATACTTCTCGTAGGTGGAATGGGTACACGACTTATGCCATTAACTCGCGATACTCCTAAGCCAATGCTCCCAATCGCAGGTTTGCCAGTAACAGAACATCAATTAATGGCCGCGAAGCGCGCGGGTGTTACAACCATCGTCTTGGCAACATCTTATTTATCGCAAGTTTTTATCCCCTATTTTGGAGATGGTTCTCGGTGGGGCATGAACATTTCCTATGCGGTCGAGGAGACTCCACTTGGTACAGGCGGTGCAATCAAAAATGCCGCAGCGGAATTAAATCTTCCTGCAGGATCCGATGAACCAATAGTTATTTTCAACGGTGATGTTATAAGTTCGCATAATTTGGCCAAACAGATAAAAGAACACATAGATCACCAAGCTGATGTGACGCTACACCTAACCCATGTAAGCGATGCCAGAGCTTATGGCTGTGTGCCAGTTGATGAAAACGGCCGCGTAACTGCATTCTTAGAAAAAATGGAAAACCCAATTACTAACACAATCAATGCTGGCTCCTATGTTTTTCACCCTTCAGTAATTGACACAATCGCGGCCAATACTGTGGTCAGCGTTGAACGAGATGTGTTTCCCGCATTAGTGGCTGCTGGCAAAAAAATTTACGGTTATGTTGAGGATTCATATTGGCTAGACATCGGAACACCCGGAGCACTCCTTGCCGGATCAAAGTATTTAGTGGCGGGAGAATTCAAAGTATCTGCCACAGCTGTTATAGCGCCCTCGGCAGTTTTAAATGAAGGCACTAGCGTGGGGGATGCCTGCACCATTGAAGGCGATACCCGAATAAGTGGGAGCATTATTTGCCCCGAAGTCCACGTTGGCGCGGGGTCAGAGGTTGTAAACAGTTTCATTGCACCAGGAACTCTTGTGGCAGCAAATACGAAAATTATTGGAAGTTACTATTCAAATGAGTTGATTTCACCCTTAAATCTTTAGATTTTCTGCATTTCACGCTCAATATCTGATTCATCGGACTTGACTTACAGGGATTACAAGCGTGTAATTCTCTTTTAGTAGGCCACATCCACAAGGGATGAAGCCATGAATTACAAGGAGAATCGGACAATGCCGATCCGCCCACAAGATTCACAGAAGCAGGCACCTACTTCCTCTACTTCCCCTATTACATCTTCGAACACAATCCTCGGCTCGGGCCCAATAATTCAACTGGTCTCTGGCGAGAGCGTTGAGTTGTCGTGGCAAGAGCGCGCGCTTTGCGCACAAACAGATCCAGAAGCATTTTTTCCTGAAAAGGGTGGATCAACTCGCGAAGCAAAGCGAGTCTGTCTCTCATGTGATGTGCGTTCACAATGTTTGGAATACGCATTAGCTCATGATGAACGATTCGGAATTTGGGGTGGACTTTCAGAACGCGAACGCCGCCGTCTGAAGCGCCGTCCTGCTTAATCGCGCTCGCGCGATCCTGAACGAAAAACAGGTTTCCTTATGGCTGTAGCAGCCGCAGAAGATTTACGACACGTAACAGCAATTCTTGTTGTACATGATGGTGCGTTGTGGTTACCACAAGTTGTTGCGTCATTAACTTCTCAAAAACGTTCAATCAATCAAATACTTGCAGTAGATACTGGTTCAACTGATTCATCAGTAGCACTACTTAGAGGTGCGAGAATTCCTGTGCTCTCACTTGATCGTGAATCAGGTTTTGGTGATGCGATATGGGCAGCTATTCAAACATTGCCAACACCAACTTCTCCGGAAAATGAATGGCTATGGATCTTGCATGATGATTGCGCAATGCATCCTGAAGCTTTAGGGAAGTTACTTGATGCTCTGACCGAAAAACCACAAGCCATCATGGCCGGACCAAAATTATTAGGTTGGCATGACAAGTCACATTTATTAGAAATTGGAATCAGCATTGCATCCGATGGTGCTCGCTGGACTGGGCTTGAACCACACGAATACGACCAAGGTCAGCACGATGGAGTTCGCGATGTTCTTGCCGTAAGTACTGCAGGTGCTCTTGTTCGCCGAGATACATTTGTTGAACTTGGTGGATTCGATCCCATTCTTTCTCTCTTTAGAGATGATGTGGATTTTGGCTGGCGGGCAAGAGTGGCTGGACACTCGGTTATCGCGGTAAGTGATGCTAAAGGTTTTCATGCACAAGCTGCTGCATCAGAGCGACGTTCAGCCGATGTGAAAGAAGCTTTTTTACACCGTCCACTATTACTTGATCGCAGAAATGCTGCATATGTTTTGCTCGCCAATTCTTCCTTGTGGATGCTGCCGTGGGTAACTTTGCAATTGTTGAGCTCGGCAACGGCGCGCGCCATCGGATACTTACTCGCAAAGTTACCTGGTTATGCCAGCGATGAACTTTTGGCACTTGCAACACTAGTCATAAATCCTCGTGTATTAGCGAGTGCTCGTAAGTTTAGAAAATCCCACAGATTACTCTCTGCTCGAGTCGTGAAAGAATACATTCCACATCGGCGTCATCAAGTTCGAACTGCCATTGAAAGATTATTTGATGTAACCCGGGGCGCGTTACTTTCGAAAACAGTTGAAACAAATACGGTTCTTGACTCACTTAATGAAGATGAAGATTTGTTAACGCCTGCCACAACAGGTCGATGGTGGACAATTTTTAAGAAACCAAAAGTACTGGCTGGCTTTGCGATGTTGATTTTGATTGCAATTTGGTCTCGTCATCGGTACGGATCATTAGCTGGTGGGGCGCTTGTGCAAACTCCGGAAGGCGCAAGAGATCTGTGGCGCATGTATTTTGATTCTTGGCATCAAATAGGGATGGGAACGGACCAAGGGGCACCCCCGTGGCTAGCAATAGTTGCACTCGGGTCGACGATTTTTTTTGGGAAAGCGAGTCTCTTTGTTTCACTACTTTTCCTCTTTGCGCCACTATTTTTCATGCTTTCTAGTTACAGACTTTTTGCAAAGTTAACCTCACACAATTGGCTACGCGTTACCTCCAGTTTTTTCTATGCAATTTCTCCAGTTGCAGTGGCAAGTATTAACTCAGGCCGTATAGGAACCGTTGTAACCCTTATTCTTTTGCCGTACATCGGACTGCTGATAAAGGATTGGCTCGCCATTGAAAATATTTCATGGAGAAAGATTTATCTTTTATCTTTGATTCTCTCCATTTCATTCATGTTTTCAATGCAAGTTTTTATATACGTCACAGTCGCTACGCTAATAATTTCCATAAATGAATTTGTTAAATATGGAAATATTAATTTCTTCCACCAGCGACTCTCTCGACGTTTAACACTGGTTATTGCACCAATTCTTATCGCACTTCCATGGTCAATTCAGAGCTTATTGAATGTGAAGAATCTTTTACTCGAACCAGGATTAAACATTGCAGGTGGAGGACCGAATTTTGCATTACTTGCAAATCCCGGTGGTCCTGGTGCTATGCCTTGGTGGTCAATTAGCCCGGTTTCCTTAGTTCTATTTGTTGGGCTCTTCTCGTCCACTAAAGCAAGAATTATTTCTTACTTTGGAAGTGGTGCATTAGCGGCAGCAGTTCTGATCGGTTCACTCTCTATTTCCGGACACGGTAATTCATCACCAGTTCGCATCTGGACAGGTTCACTAATATCAATTGCAACTATCTGTTCAGTCGCTGCTGGAATTTTGGTACTAGATCGCTTGCGCGAAGTGCTTGTTGTTACAAACTTTCATTACCGCCACATTCTTGCTGGGCTACTCGTCATCGTTACTACTCTATATTCGCTCTCAACGATTTCTTGGCTCGTAACAGCGGGGGCGGATTCACCTACGCGGAGTACAAATTCTAAAATTTTGCCAGCTTTTCTTGGCGTAGAAGATAACGTAAAAACACTTGTGCTCCGTCAAGAAAAAAATAATGGCATTACAACTTTGCAATATTTCCTAGCGCGGGGTCACGATGTTCTTTTAGGAGAACCTGACAATTCTCCTGCCGAATCCCCAGAAATAACAAATGCCATCAGAGAAATTGCCAATGGGACTGGAATATCTGCATCTAAAGTTCTTGGTCGACATGGAATTAAATATGTTTTCGCGAAGAGTCCGACGAATAAAGAAGTAGTTCGAACTATTGATGGACTTGGTGGATTCGTTCGTGCATCTGCCACGGGTGCTGGAATCGTATGGAAAGTAAGTAATGCCCTAAGCCGGATCAATTTTATTGATGACAAGGGAAACGTATCTGAAATCCTGAGTACAAGTATCGGTACTCGAACACAGATTAATTCAGCAGGAACAATCCTGTTGACGGATTCTTACAGCAAATATTGGAAAGTTTTCCAAAATGGTCAGACTCTTGAGCGCACGAAAGATGAAAATGGATTTACACGGTTTACGGTTCAACAGCCAGGGGAAATCTCATTACTACATGACGGAACCAATCGACGTGGCATGCTTTCTTTGCAATTCATTTTTCTCTTGACGGTTGTAGTGCTCGCTGCACCAGCTGGTCGCAGGCGTCGGGAGATGTCAGAAAGTGAATTGACATGAAATTAAAAAGATTTTTGACCATTGCTATTACTTTGGGATTATTAATTGGAGTTTCAAATGTTTTAAATGGCTCAACCGCTCGCCAACAATTTTCTATGAGTTATCCATCCGTGGTGTGTCCCTCAACAATTAAATCTCTAGCTTCCCAAGTTTCAGTAGGTTCACCAAATACAAAAATCCGTCGAATAGGTTCTACTTCAGCGAAATTTGTAAAATCTCGTGCACTTCGTTTTCCCGTTCTCACCGATCCAATCCTTGTAGATGCGCAGGGCATCACGCCGATTGTTTGGCAGAGTCGGCCCGGATCGTGGGCAGGCGGAACAATTTGCTCAGATCCAGTAATAAGCCAATGGTTCGTTGGAGGTTCCGCCGATATCACGGCTCGCGGAAAACTAATTCTTGTAAATAGTGGGCTAAGTGAATCAGTGGCAGATGTTTACATTTGGAGTGCAACATCTCCCGCCAGCACTAAAGCGATTACAGTGAAAGCAAATTCTGTTGAAGCAGTTGGACTTGATTCACTCGCACCTGGTGAATCTTCCATTGTTATTCGAGTTGCCTCAAGATCTGGTCGCTTGAACTCTTTTATGGTGGATGAACGAGGAAAAGGTCTTCGCGCTTTGGGAGGGGATTTAGTCAATCCCAGTGTTTCACCCGCTAAACAAATTTATATTCCTGCAATTCCGATGCAACAAAAAATTAAAAATGCGCCTGCACAACAACTCAGAGTGTTGGCACCGGGGGATGCCGATGCAAATGTGAGCGTTGAAATTATGTCAGGTGATGGTCGTTTTATTCCTGTGGGATTTAATGAAATTTTGATTAAAAAAGGACAGGTAATGAATTTCCCTCTATCTCCTAAAGTGAGTTCATCGGTATACGGAATGAGAATCACATCTGATGAGCCAATAGTTGCCGGAGTATTTGCCAATGTTGGAAAAGATTTCGTATGGAGCACTTCTGTTCCGCCTTTGAGCCCCTTCACAATTGCCATGACTGGAATGTCACCGCTATTAGTTTTCATCGGTGAAAGCATTCGTGTGGATCTCGAAATCACCCTTACTAGCGGTAAGAAAATTCGCAAAAATATCGAAGGTAGTGACATTGCCTTTTTGCGCGTTCCTGCCAACTCTCGAAATTTAACTTTCTTGAGTGTTAGTGCTGATACCTACGGATCTGCTCTTCAATCATCGGTAAATGGCTTTGGGTCAATTCCATTAATAGCTGGAAGCGTCCTGACAAAATCGGCTGTTCCTACAGCAAACATTCGCGTTTTAAATCCTTGATAATCCCAAGTTTTTAGTACACACCCCACTAATCTTGTAGGCATGAGTACACGATATGGGCGCGCATGTTCGCGAACGAGTTGTCGACTCACCGCAACAATGACATTGACCTATAACTATGCAGATTCGACAGCGGTACTCGGCCCACTAGCAACTTTCTCCGAACCACATGCTTATGATTTGTGCGAAAAACATGGCCAGCGACTTACAGTGCCAAATGGGTGGAATGTAATCAAGGCATCCACCGATTCAGGCGATAGTGGACCATCACAAGATGACTTAATGGCAATTGCTGACGCAGTACGTGAAGCTGGATCAAAAGAAATTAGTAGTGAAGGCGTGCAAAGCAGTGCCAGTGCGGCAACTTCGCTTGGCCGTCGGGGACATTTGCGCGCAGTTCCGTCCTAGACTTATCACATGGGTTCGACTGAAATTCCAAATATTTTCAAGGCGTATGACATACGTGGTTTAGTTGGTACTGAATTATCTTCGGATTTCACATTTGCAACAGGTGTAGCTTTTGCCAGATTTATCATTCAAGAGCGCGAACCAGGAACAATTGTTATTGGCCAAGATATGCGCCCGTCATCGCCAGAACTTGCTGATGCATTCTCAGCGGGTGTTACTTCACTTGGATTAGATGTAATTCGTATAGGTCTGGCATCGACGGATATGTTGTATTTCGCAGCCGGAAAATTAAACATGCCAGGTGCCATGTTTACGGCAAGCCACAATCCTGCCGAATACAACGGCATTAAGTTATGCCTTAGCGGAGCCAGACCAATTGGAAAAGAATCGGGTTTGCTCACAATAGAAAATTTCGTTCGCTCAGGTTCTCCTGTTTCATTTGGACACATCGGACAAGAAAGTGAGCGCAATCTACTCTCAGAGTATGTTCAACATCTGCATACGCTTGTGGATGTATCAGCAATTAGAAAACTAAAAATTGTCATCGATGCAGGAAATGGCATGGCCGGTTATACCGCACCAGCTATTTTTGATAAATTAAACCTAGAAGTAATTCCTCTGTACTTTGAACTCGATGGGTCATTTCCAAACCATGAGGCAAATCCGATTGATCCTAAAAACCTTAAAGATTTGCAAAAAGCTGTCAAAAAACACGGAGCAGACCTTGGCCTAGCTTTCGATGGCGATGCCGATCGGTGCTTCTTGGTAGATGAAAATGGGGCAACGGTTAATCCTTCTGACCTAACAGCGCTTATTGCCCAGCGCGAACTAAAAATTCATCCTGGATCTTCAATTATTTATAATCTCATTTCATCGCGATCAGTTGCAGAAGTTATTGAAGAAAATGGGGGCGTAGCTCTTCGATCACGCGTTGGACACTCATATATCAAAGCGATGATGGCGGACAGTGGCGCAGTCTTTGGCGGCGAACATTCAGGACATTTTTATTTCAAAGAGTTTTGGAAAGCAGATTCAGGGGCGCTTGCAGCCCTTCATGCGATTGCAGCACTTGGAACTTCTAAGGGATCACTTTCAAAGTTGCTTAAACCGTATCAACGATATGTTTCAAGTGGTGAAATAAATTCAAAAGTTAAAGATGCCCAAAAAGCCATGAGCATTATTGAACAAAAATATGCAGAGCAAGCCGATGTGAGCATCGACCACCTTGATGGCCTGACCATCAATGGAGATACCTGGTGGTTTAACCTGCGCCCCTCAAACACTGAGCCGCTACTTCGACTCAACGTTGAAGCAAAGGACCGTGCCCGCATGGAAAAAATCAAAGATGAGGTACTCGCCACAGTTAGAAAATGAGAGCCTGAGTTCTCACTTTCTAAACAATGGCAGTAACCTAAGTCACTAGCAACCTAACACTGTAGAGCCCTACCCCTTAGGTCACGTCTAATTCATATAAGTACTTAACCTAAAAGGAGAACGTTCGTGAATTCACCAGTGACAGCAACAATTCCACGTCATGACATTGCAGATGCATCACTTGCTGCAGAAGGTCGCAAGCGCATTGAATGGGCAGAGCGCAACATGCCAGTGCTTGCACAGATCCGTGCCCGCTTTGAAAAATCACAACCATTTACTGGCGTGCGTATTGCAGCATGCATGCACGTGACTACAGAGACAGCAAATTTGATGCGCGTGCTTAAAGCAGGAGGCGCAGAAATTGCTCTGTGTGCTTCTAATCCTCTTTCTACACAAGATGACACAGCTGCAGCACTCGTTCACGAATACGGAATTAGCGTCTTTGCACGCAACGCTGTTGATCGCGATGGTTATTATTCACACATCAACGCAGCACTAGATATTGAACCTCACCAAGTATTTGATGATGGTTGCGATCTTGTTAATACATTACACACCACTCGTAAAGAACTTATTGGCAATATTGCTGGTGGTTGCGAAGAAACAACTACGGGTGTTATTCGCCTCAATCAGATGGCAAAAGATGGCGCACTTCAGTTCCCAATGATTGCCGTCAATGACACTGACACAAAGCACATGTTTGATAATCGCTACGGTACTGGTCAATCGACTCTTGACGCAGTTTTCCGCGCGACAAACTTCTTACTCGCAGGTCGCGTACTAGTCGTTGCTGGATTTGGATATTGCGGCAAGGGCGTTGCAGAACGCGCAAAGGGTATGGGCGCTGATGTAGTTATTACCGAAATTGATCCCACCAAGGCACTCGATGCAATGATGCAGGGATTCCGAGTTATGCCAATGGCGGATGCTGCAAAAATCGGTGATGTATTTATTACTGTTACTGGAAACCGTGATGTATTACGCGATGAGCACTTTGCCGTCATGAAAGATGGCGCAATCATGGCTAACTCAGGTCACTTTGATATCGAAATTGATGTTGCGTGGCTTGAGCAAAATGCGAAGAAAAAGAATGCAAAGATGCGTCACCAAACCGATGAATACGTTTTAGCAGATGGACGCCGCTTGCTTCTTATCGCTGAAGGCCGACTTGTAAATCTTGGAGCAGCTGAAGGACATCCTGCATCAGTAATGGATATGTCATTTTCAGATCAAGCACTCACAGCTGAATACCTGGTTAAAGAAGCAATGAATCTCGAACCAGGTGTTCACACAGTTCCTACATATATCGATAAGGAAGTTGCAAGTCTTAAACTCCAGAGTATGGGTGGAAAGATTGACGTTCTTACTCCTGCACAAGATATGTACCTGAACTCTTGGGAGCACGGAAGCTAATGACTTTGGTATTGGTCGTCGATGACGATCAGGACCTAGCAGAGATGCTTGGCATCGTTTTAAATGGTGCCGGAATAGATGTTGATTTAGTAAGCAGAGGTGACGAAGCTCTGGAGGTCTTTAGAAATAATCCTCCAGACTTAGTCCTTCTAGATGTAATGCTTCCAGGATTAGATGGAATAGAAGTTTGTAAGCAAATTCGCGCTGAATCTATGGTGCCAATCGTGATGCTCTCAGCAAAAGGCGATACTCAAGATGTTGTTCGTGGTCTAGAAGCAGGCGCTGATGATTACATGGTTAAACCATTTCGTCACCAGAGTGAACTAGTAGCAAGAATTAGAACTCGCCTACGAAAAACGAATACGGACATTGCTGGAGTATTAAATATTTCAGATTTAACAATTGATTTTAATGCACATGAAGTAAGTAGAGCGGGCAAAATTATTTCATTGACGCGCCTTGAATTCGATCTTCTTGTAGCTCTTGCTCGCGAACCTGGAAGAGTTTTCAGTAGAGCTTCGCTCTTAAGTGAGGTATGGGGATATAGACACTCAATTGATACGCGTTTGGTCAACGTCCATGTGCAGAGATTGCGCGCAAAAATTGAAATGGATCCTGAAAATCCTGAAATAGTATTGACTGTACGTGGAGTTGGATACAAAGCTGGAAATCAAAGTAAAAAGCAATGGGCTTAATCACTAGTCGCCTGAGAACTTCTTTATCTTTGAGAGTCTTGCTCTCAACAATTCTGCTCTCATCTGCTGTTATTTGGTTATCTGGATCAATCCTGGACTCACGCGTATCTGCAGGTGTCAAACAGGTCAACCTTGATTCGTCAATCAACGAAGCCCGTTCAACGATTGTTAGTGCGCGCTATAGATTGATTCTTGCTAAAGGTGGGTCTCCTAAAGAAATTGATGAGTTGATTAGTGAAATCGTTAGCTCAGCAACAACAGTTGGTGCACGTGCCAGTGGACGCGAAATCATGTTATTAAAAGAACCATTGGCAAACCCAACAGAAAAAGACTTCACGACAACCTCTAATCTTGTTGATCCCAATTCTTTACCAAAAGAATTCCGTGAAAAAGTTCGAAGTACATCAGAACTCAACTGGAGTTATATCACCATTAAATACGCAGGTGCTTTGCAGGTTTCGGCAATCGCAGTAGGAGACATGGTTTCAATTCCAAGATCCGGTGATTATGAAATGTACCTACTCTTTCCATTGACAAATCAGAATAAAACTCTGAGTTTAATTTCACGTTCAATCATTTTGGTCGACATCGCTCTTGTATTTCTCATTGGACTAATTACTTGGCTCCTCGCCAGGCAAGTGGTTCGACCGGTGCGTGAGGCAGCACGCATTGCTGAGCAATTCACATCAGGTGACTTTAATCAACGCATGAAGATAGTTCGCAAAGATGAAATAGCAACCCTTGGCGTTTCATTTAATGAGATGGCGGCTTCTATTCAAAAACAGATTATGCGTCTAGAAAATCTCTCACGTGTGCAGCAACGATTTGTTTCTGATGTTTCTCACGAATTAAGAACTCCGCTAACCACGCTACGCATGGCTTCAGAAGTAATTTACTCATCACGAAGCGCCTTTGATCCACAAATTGCACGAAGTGCTGAGTTACTAATCGGCAATATCGATCGATTCGAACGTTTGCTGGAGGACCTATTAGAAATCAGTAGATTTGATGCAGAAGTGGCGGTTTTGGAACCTGTGGATTTCAATCTAATTTCTCTCATCAGTGGATGCATTGAAGATTTAAAGTTAGTAGCGATGGAAAATAATACGCAAATAATTTTTACACCTTACAGCGAGAATTTATCAATAAATGCCGATGTACGACGCGTAGAACGAATCCTGCGAAATTTGCTCAATAATGCAATCGAACATGCTGATTCAAAGCCAATAAACGTGCAAGTGGAATATAACGATAATGATGTTGCCGTTGCGGTACGCGATCATGGTTTAGGAATTGATGAAAACTCACTCTTACGCATTTTTGATCGTTTCTGGCGCGCCGATCCTTCACGCTCGCGAATTCGCGGCGGTACAGGGCTGGGACTTTCCATTGCGCTAGAAGACGCTCGATTGCATGAAGGCGAGCTCGAAGTATGGGGTAGGCCAAATCAAGGTGCGCACTTTGTTTTAACTTTGCCACGTGTTGCTGGCAATCATATTGAATCTCGTTTAATTCGATTGGAACCCAAGGATTTAATAATCTAAATATCCACAGTTTTTAGAATGTGCAGGATATTTCTTTAGGCACGAAGCATTATGTAACGATGATTAAACCAAATTCGTTAAGTGAAATATTGTTTCCAACTCGTTGTTTTGGCTGTCGAGCTCTAGGGCCGGATATCTGTTCTAAATGCAGATTACTTTGGAGCCCACATCTTTATCGAAGCACTTTGGATTCAATGCATGTTTACTCTGCAGTTCTTTATTCTCCTGTCGCAAAGCGCATAATACTTTCAGCAAAAGAAAATGGAATAAAAGCGGCAGATGATTTAATCATTTATGCACTTACACATTCCCTAAAATTATTACTACGAGATTTTGAGATTGGAATCCTAGTTCCCGCACCATCTAGGAAAAGTTCAAACCGAAAGAGAGGAAGAGATTTCTTATCTGAGATCACTCATTCAATTGCTCACAGCGAATCACTTGATAGTATGGATTTACTGATTCATACGAGAAAGGTGAGAGATCAATCAGGACTCAATTCCCAAGACCGCGCTGAAAATATTTATCAAGCTTTGGCTATTGATAGGAATAAATTACCCAAACTCGGAGTTGATACTGATGTGATACTTGTCGATGACTTGCTCACAACTGGCGCGACACTACTTGAAGCCCGACGGGCTCTCCGGGTACGTGGAATCAGGGTTGTAGCGGCAATTACTGCTTGCCTCTCACCACCGCTAAGATAACCCAGTTACTTGGCCCGACTGCTTAAAACCTTTGAAAGGGTGATTTGATGCCAGCCTTTTTTGATCGCATTCTGCGCGCTGGCGAAGGCCGTATTCTTAAAGATCTCAGCAAATTAGTTGGCCAAATTAACGCCCAAGAATCTCGAATGATCGCGATGAGCGATGACGAATTACGCGAGCAAACGCAAACATTTAAAAATCGATTTGCACAAGGTGAAACTCTGGACCAATTACTTCCGGAAGCATTTGCCGCAGTCCGTGAAGCAGCGAAGCGAACTCTTGGACAACGTCACTACGACGTTCAACTCATGGGTGGAGCCGCACTGCATCGTGGAAATATTGCTGAAATGCGAACAGGTGAAGGAAAAACTCTTGTTGCTACCCTTCCGTCATACCTCAATGCACTTGCAGGTCGAGGAGTCCACGTTGTTACTGTCAATGATTATTTAGCAGAACGCGATAGCGAATGGATGGGCCGTGTTCATCGATTCCTGGGACTTAATGTGGGAGTAATTCTTGCAAACATGACTCCTGCGGAACGTCGCGAAGCTTACGGAGCAGATATTACGTACGGCACAAATAATGAGTTTGGGTTTGATTACTTACGTGACAACATGGCGTGGAATATGGATGATTGTGTACACAGAGATCATTACTTTGCCGTAGTTGACGAAGTTGACTCCATTTTGATTGATGAAGCAAGAACACCACTCATTATTAGTGGACCAGCAGATAAGGCAACCAAGTGGTACGTCGAATTTAGCCAAATTTCACAAAAACTTGAGCGCGGTCGTCACTATGAAGTTGATGAAAAAAAGCGCACTGTTGGAATTCTTGAAGAAGGTGTGACTCGAGTAGAAGAGTTACTCAAGATTGAAAATCTTTATGAAGCAGCCAATACTCCGATGATTGGCTACCTCAATAACTCAATTCGCGCCAAAGAACTCTTCAAACGTGATAAAGATTATGTTGTCATGAATGGCGAATTACTTATTGTTGACGAACACACTGGCCGAATTCTTGCTGGACGTCGCTATAGCGAAGGTATGCATCAGGCTCTAGAAGCAAAAGAACGCGTTGAAATTCAAGATGAAAATCAGACTCTGGCAACTATTACTCTTCAGAACTACTTCCGTTTATACGAAAAACTCTCAGGCATGACAGGTACAGCAATGACCGAGGCTTCTGAATTTCATCAGATTTATAAGCTCGGTGTTGTGCCTATTCCTACAAATCGCTCTATGGTTCGAATTGATCAAGCTGATTTAGTTTATAAATCAGAAGAAGGAAAATTCGCAGCTGTTACAGCAGACATTGTGCAGCGCCATCGCAAAGGACAACCAGTATTGGTTGGAACTGTCAGCGTTGAAAAATCTGAAGAGTTATCGGCCTTGCTTAAGAAAAGCGGAGTGCCACACGAAGTGCTCAATGCAAAACACCACGAACGCGAAGCTGCAATCATTGCCCGTGCAGGAGTTGTGGGGTCCGTGACAGTTGCTACCAATATGGCAGGTCGCGGTACTGACATTATGCTCGGCGGTAATCCAGAATTCATGGCCGACTTTGAATTACAACGAAAGGGATTATCTCCAGTTGATAATCCAAAAGAGTACGAAGCTGCTTGGCCAGATGAAATAGCAAAGCAAAAAGCGGCAGTTTCAAAAGGACATGATGAAGTCAGCGCACTTGGTGGCCTTTATGTACTCGGAACAGAGCGTCACGAATCAAGACGTATCGACAATCAGTTGCGTGGTCGTTCCGGTCGTCAAGGCGATCCTGGTGAATCTCGTTTCTACCTATCATTACAAGATGAACTGATGCGCAGATTCAATTCAGGTCTTGTTGAACGATTCCTCTCGGCTGCTGGAATTCCAGATGATGCGCCAATTGAATCTAAGATGGTTTCTAATGCAATTCGGTCTGCTCAAACACAGGTAGAAGCTCAAAACTTCGAAATCCGTAAGAATGTTCTTAAGTATGACGATGTCATGAATCGCCAGCGCGAAGTAATTTACGGTGAACGTCGCCTTGTACTCGAAGGTAAAGACATCAAGGATCAAGTAGCAGAGTTCATGAGCGAAACGCTAGATGCATATGTAGATGCTGCAACAGCAGATGGATTCGCCGAAGATTGGGATCTAGAAAAACTCTGGTCAGCTCTAAAGGTTATTTACCCTGTCTCATTTACTGTTGAAGATATTGAAAATGAAGTTGGCTCACGAGCAGGACTTGATTCGCAATTTTTACGCACTCGAATCCAAGATGATGTTGCAAACGCATATCAAAAACGTGAAGAGAGTCTGGGTTCGGAAGTAATGCGCGAATTAGAGCGCAAAGTTTTGCTCTCAGTTCTTGACCGCAAATGGAGAGAACATCTATATGAGATGGATTATTTGCAAGAGGGAATCGGGTTGCGCGCCATGGCCCAACGTGACCCACTCGTTGAATATCAACGCGAAGGTTTTGATCTTTTCACAGCGATGATGGATGCAATCAAAGAAGAGATTGCTAGCTATTTGTTTAACATCGAAGTTCAAGTTGAAAGTGGCAACAAAGTTCAGGCCAAGGGTCTCGAACAACCAGA
>WLRX01000089.1 GCA_009706135.1 Actinomycetota bacterium | reverse complement strand
TCTGAAAGAGATTTTCAGAATGCAAGAGATAAACCCCTCGGCGATACAGAGCGCCGTGAATGGGGCAATCAAGAACCGACGCGACTTGCTATGAATTGCAGCGGAAAACATGCGGGCATGCTTGCAACGTGTGTTGCTGCTGGGTGGCCAACAGATACATATTTAAACCCTGCGCACCCATTGCAAGTGGCTATTAAAGATGAATTAGAACAGTTAGCGGGCGAAGAAGTTTCACTCACAAGTGCCGATGGATGTGGGGCTCCACTTTTTCTTCTTTCACTTATGGGATTAGCTCGTGCTATGCGCGCTATCACTATTTCAACGGATGTGATTCATCAAAGCGTTGTCCAGGCATGCAGAAATTATCCAGAGTTGGTTGCAGGAGAAAAAAGACTAACAACTCGATTGATGCGCGAAGTTCCAGGATTGTTTATGAAGGAAGGTGCTGAAGGCGTTGAAGTTGCAACGCTTGCAGATGGACGCACAATAGTTTTCAAAATAAGCGATGGATCACTTCGTCCATTTGAAACATTAATGGTTGCCGCACTGGCTGAATTCGGTATCAGTGTTACAGATACTTCTGAGCGCATTTACGGAGGATCAGAGCCAATCGGCTCAATTCGCGCCTGCATAACACGCGGGTAGACTTGTCACATGATCGGTCGCATTGCCACATTGATGGTGCACACATCACCACTGGATCAACCAGGTATTGGTGATGCTGGAGGCATGAATATTTATGTCACCGAGAGTGCAGAACGTATGGCTGCAATGGGCGTGCAAGTAGATATTTTCACGCGACGTACAAATAAAGATGTTGCAGATATCGTTGAAATTTCCCCAGGAGTCCGTGTTCGACATTTAAATGTTGGACCAGTAGATGGTGTTACAAAAGAACGATTACCCGAACTAATCGGTGAGTTATCACAAGAATTTACCCGCATACTTAGTGATGATCCTTACGATGTTATTCATTCGCATTATTGGATATCTGGAAAAGTAGCGATGCCTGCGGCGGAAAAATTACATATTCCACTAATCCACACAATGCACACGATGGCTCGAGTAAAGAACCTCAATTTGGCTGAAGGCGAATCTCCAGAACCAATGATTCGCGTGCAAGGTGAAACGCAAGTTGTGGCAGCTGCTACTGGATTAATTGCCAATACGGATGCAGAAGCAGCAAGTCTTGTTTCGCTATACAGTGCATGTCCTGACAATGTTCATGTTGTAAGTCCAGGTGTTGATCTTTATACATTTACTGCTGGTGCTGGACGTGCGACAGCGCGCAAAGAAGTTGGATTATCGCAAGACGTACTCATAATTACTTTCGTTGGCCGCATCCAGCCACATAAGGGTCCTGAGTTACTGATCCGGGCAACATCGGAAATGATTAAGCACTCACCACAACTGCGACCAAAACTCGTTGTAAATATCATTGGCGGCGCATCTGGCGCGAATACCGCAGAAGTAGAACGATTGAAAGAACTCGTTGTATGGCTTGGAATTTCAGATGTTGTGCAATTTGCACCACCTGTTCCACGTGCAGATTTACCACAGTGGTATCGAGCAGCAGATTTAGTATGTGTTCCAAGTTATTCCGAAAGCTTTGGTCTTGTCGCACTTGAAGCGCAAGCATGCGGTACACCAGTTGTTGCAACAGCTGTTGGTGGTCTGCGCACAGCAGTTGCTGACGGAATTTCAGGCGTATTAGTAGATGGACATGATCCACGTGCGTGGTCATCGGTGCTGTCGCGTTTAATACAAGAACCACAGCGTCGTGTACTTTTATCACTCGGCGCAATCGAACATGCATCACACTTCGGTTGGGATGCAACCGCACGTGGAACTCTTGATATTTATGATCGCGTACTTTCTGATATTCGCGATACCCGCAAAACTTCCGGTGCCTGATGGCCATTGATCCAAGCGCCGTTATTGAAGAATTTCTAGATTCTCACGATTTAGATTACGACCGCCGAGATGAGAATACTTTTCTAATTACTCTGCCAGGTGAGACAAAACTACAAACGCACTGCGCACTGGTAATTGGCGATCACTCCTTAAGCATCAACGCATTTGTTATTCGAAAGCCAGATGAGAATGAAGCGGGTGTACACCACTGGTGTATGACAAAGAATGCATCTATGTATGGCGTTGCATATGCGATTAACACTCTTGGCGATATCTACCTAGTTGGTCGATTACCACTAAACGCTGTGACTAATCGCGAAATAGATCGCTTGCTTGGAGCAGTTTTGCAGTATTCAGACTCATCATTTAATCCATTGCTCGAACTTGGTTTTGCCAATGCAATTCGTCGCGAGTGGGCATGGCGAGTATCTCGTGGTGAATCACTGGCGAATCTAGAGTTTGCCCGGCACTTCATTTAGGATGCTCACATGACAATCAAACTCATTCTTCTGCGCCATGGTGAATCCGAGTGGAATGCAAAGAATTTGTTTACAGGTTGGGTTGATGTCCGTTTATCCGCATCGGGTGAAACAGAAGCAAAGCGTGGCGGTGCTTTATTGGCCGAACGTGGATTGTTGCCAGATTTAGTTCATACATCTTTGTTACGTCGCGCCATCCATACATCGCAATTAGCACTCGATGCGTGCGATCGTCATTGGATTCCTGTTTCACGTTCATGGCGTTTAAATGAACGTCACTACGGTGCGCTACAAGGCAAAGATAAGAAAGAAACTCTTGCAGCTTATGGCGAGGAACAATTCCAATTGTGGCGCCGCTCATTTGATGTTCCACCACCACCTATTGAAGATGGTTCAGAATTTAGCCAGGTAAAAGATCCACGGTACGCAGATCTTGGAAGCAATCTTCCAAAGACAGAGTGCTTAAAAGATGTTGTCACACGCATGTTGCCGTATTGGCACGAAAACATTGCACCAGATTTATTAAGCGGTAAAACAGTCTTAGTCACAGCCCACGGAAATTCGCTACGCGCACTTGTTAAGCATTTAGATGGAATTAGTGATTCCGACATTGCTGGATTAAATATTCCAACCGGAATCCCGCTGTACTACGAATTGGATCAAGATTTGAAGCCGATTAAATCTGGTGGTGAGTATTTAGATCCAGCAGCAGCTGCTGAGGCAATTGCAGCGGTGGCAAATCAAGGTAAGAAATAGTTTTAGTCGGTGGCGTATTCGCCGTTGACCAAGAAGTACACACGCTTAGCAATTGAAACTGCGTGGTCTGCACAACGCTCGTAATAACGTCCCAGCAGAGTGATATCAATTGTCATTTCGATACTGTGGGGCCACTCTCCGTTTTGCATAGTTGTGAGCAAGTAGCGGTGAAGCTTGTCCATTTCATCGTCATCTTGGTCTAATTCAATTGCACCGACTGAGTCGTGCTGATCAATAACTTTTCCAACTTTTTCAATAATACGTGTCGCGACAACTCCCATATCTTTAAATGCGGGGCGCAATTCTTCTGGAACTGCGCAATTTGGATAACGCATGCGAGCAAGCTTTGCAATGTGGTGTGCAAGATCGCCCATTCGCTCTAGATCAGCGCTCATACGTAGAGAAGTAACGAGTGTGCGAAGGTCGCGAGCGACAGGTTGTTGGCGAGCCATAACATTAAGTGTTTTGTCATCTAGTTCGTGCTGCATCTCATCGATGCGGTCATCATCTGAAATAACTTCTTCAGCTAACTTTAGATCCGATGTGAGAAGAGCAGTTGTTGCGCGCTCCATGGCACGACTTACGAGTTGTGCCATTTCGACGAGAGTGGATTCAATAGTGGCCAGATCGTCATGGAAAGCGTTGCGCATGGGCTAACGGTATACCGAGTGGCGCGCTTTCTTAAAACCCAAAGTAAACGCCTGCTGAACAACGCGCAAAGAATGTCCATTTTAGGCGGGGGACCTAGTGGGCGAGATGAAGGCATTTCAATTCATCTCTACGATAGGGGCGTGCCCATGCTTCGGAGAAAAGATGACTCATCTGATGCGTTGCGTTCACTTTCTATTCCTGATTACTTAGTCAATGTTTTAGATGTAATTGATGCAGAGTATTTACTACTTGCACCAGGTGAAATAATTGTTAAGAGTTCACGCGAAATTGATTCC
>WLRX01000088.1 GCA_009706135.1 Actinomycetota bacterium | reverse complement strand
GTTAACGAGATCATCCTGGCTTCCTCGGCCCGCTTCCCCTGAATCAACTTCCAAAGTCGAGACCGTTCACCCCCATGGGTGTGGAAAGCTATTTCCACTATTTAGTGTTGTTTCTCACTACAAAGAACTTTTCAATTCTTCAAGTTATGAGTAGATAAGTGTAAGGCCGGATAAAAAAAGATACAAAACGGAGGCAAAAATAAGCGTACTAAGTACTTTTAAAATCTATTGGAGATGAATTCTCGCAACTTCTTAGATTACTTTATGCATCTTTTCCAGAGCGACGACGAGAAACTTCGCGCTCTATTTCCCGACCAGCTTGGCGTTCCATAAGTGCGGCGCGCTTATCATGAACCTTCTTACCTTTTGCAACAGCTAACTCAATCTTTGCTTTGCCATCTTTAAAATAAAGCGAAAGCGGAACAAGGGTGAGCCCACCTTCTTTCATGCGTGCGGATAGTTTACGAATCTCTGCTGAGTGCACAAGAAGTTTTCGATCGCGCCGTGGTGTGTGATTGGTCCATGTACCTTGTGTGTATTCAGGAATATGAACGCCACTTAACCAAAGTTCGCCCTTATCAACCATTGCGAAACCATCAATTAATGAGGCTCGACCCATTCGCAGAGATTTAACTTCGGTGCCAGTTAGAACAATTCCGCATTCAAAAACATCTTCGATTGAGTAATCGTGACGAGCTTTTTTATTTTGTGCGATGAGTTTTCGACCAACTTCTTTTACCATCGCACATCACCTCCTGATAAGCCAACCAATGCGGTTGTTAAGAGATAATTAAACCTTGAGATAGCGGCGGAGAGTTACCAATGAAGCCACAACCGAAACAGTAAGTCCTGTTAGCAAGAGCCAACCCGATGCAACCCAGACTTCATTCCAGCCAAAAAACTTGGTAAAGGTCAAAAGTGGCGCAACTTTTGTGTCAACTACGGATTTCAGAAGTGATAGCAATCCAGTTGCCAGACCCCATCCGATAATTGCCGAGATAACGCCTTCGAGTAAGAATGGAAGTTGAATCGACCACGATGATGCGCCAACAAGTTTCATCACTCCAGTTTCGCGACGTCTGTTGAAGGCTGCGATGCGAAGCGTGTTGCTTATTAGGAGTGCTGCTGTCAGAACAGATGCAAGCCCAACGAGTAATGCGCCATTTCTTAGTACAGCCAATAAGCGGAAGAACTTCTCAAGAATTGTTCTTTGATCTTGCACTAAATCAATTCCTGGACGTCCCGAGAACGCACTAACTATTACTGGAAATTGTTGTGGATCTTTGAGTTTCACACGAAATGATTCTGGTAGTTGATCTGCAGTTACATTTTGTGCAATCGCGGAGTCCTTAAAACGTTCTTGAAAGCGCGCATAAGCCTGTGACTGCGATTCGTAATAAACGTTTGCCACAACTGGCATATTCTGTAATTCATTTTGAATCTGTAGGCGCTGTGAGGAAGAAATGATTCCTGCTGAACACGATGGTGATTCCGAGAGCGAACCGCAGAGAAATACTGATACTTCGATTTTGTCATACCAATAATCTTTCATCGCATTAACTTGAGAATTTGAGAGCAATCCAATTCCGAGCAATGAGAGCGAGATTGCAACAGTAACAATTACTGCAAATGTCATCGTGAAGTTTCGTTTAAGTCCAATTCCAACTTCACCCAGTAAGAAACGTAAGCGCATTTGCTAACCCTAACCCGTGTAACCGTAAACGCCGCGAACTTGGTCACGAATCACGTGGCCACCATCTAATTCGATAACTCTCTTGCGCATCTGATCCACGATTCCTGCATCATGTGTTGCCATCAACACAGTGGTGCCTTCACGGTTGATGCGGTCGAGTAATTTCATAATTCCAACCGATGTTGAAGGGTCTAAGTTTCCGGTTGGCTCATCGGCAATAAGAATTGGCGGGCGGCTGACATATGCACGAGCGATAGCAACTCGCTGCTGTTCTCCACCGGAAATTTCATTTGGAAGTCGATCCGCTTTGTCTTCTAGGCCAACTAACTCAAGTACTTCAGGAATTTCACGGTTTATTTCTTTTTGTGAATATCCCAATACGTGCAATGTGAATGCGACGTTTTCGGCAATAGTTTTATTTGGCAGCAAACGGAAATCTTGGAAAACAGTTCCGACTTGGCGGCGTAGTTCAGGCACCTTATGAGTTGCAAGTGTTCCTAAATCTTTTCCAGCAACGTGGATGATTCCTGATGTTGGGCGCTCTTCACGCAAAATTAAACGAAGAAAAGTTGACTTACCTGATCCGGATAAACCAACAAGGAATACGAATTCACCTTTTACGATTTCAAGGGAGACGTTTTCAAGGGCAGGTCGCTCTTGCCCTGAATAAAGCTTCGTTACATTTTCAAAACGAATCACGTGTACTCCCATTAATTCGGCCTAAGCGCCACAATTTTCTTTTCTGGCGTGTGAAATATTTCTAATCCCACGGAGAAAAAAATTCTGCTGCGCTTTCCTTACTGCCCCTAGTTTATGGAATACATCCACTTTTATCAGGAATTTAGTACTAGGTAAGCCTGTGATTTTTCTCTGAGTGCGGAAAATCACGCATAATCTATGAACTACGTCGCCAACGAATTCCGGCTTCGATGAAGTCATCAATTTCTCCATCTAGAACTGCGCTGGTATTTCCAGTTTCATGATCGGTGCGCAAATCTTTAACCATTTGATACGGCGCAAGAACGTATGAACGCATTTGATTTCCCCATGATCCGGAGTTATCGCCTTTGAGTGCATTGATTTTTGCTTGCTCTTCTTGGCGACGACGTTCTAACAACTTTGATTGCAATACCGCCATTGCAGTTGCGCGGTTTTGAATTTGCGAACGTTCGTTTTGGCATGAAACCACAATGCCAGTTACAAGGTGAGTGATACGTACTGCTGAATCTGTTGTATTTACACCTTGTCCACCAGGACCAGATGAGCGATAAACATCGACGCGAATTTCTTTTTCATCAATTTCTATGTGATCACTTTGATCCACAACAGGCACTACTTCAACGCCAGCAAATGATGTGTGGCGACGACTTTGGCTATCAAATGGTGAAATACGAACAAGTCGATGAGTGCCTTGTTCTACAGACAAGGTGCCATATGCATATGGTGCGCTGACTTTAAAAGTCGTTGATTTAATTCCCGCTTCTTCGGCATAAGAAGTTTCTAAAATATCTACCTTTAACACGTGGCGTTCGCAGTAACGCAAATACATACGCATCAACATCTGCGCCCAATCCGCTGCTTCGACTCCACCAGCTTCTGAACGAATTGTGATGAGTGCATCGCGATCGTCATATTCGCCATTGAGAAGAGTTTGAACTTCTAATTCGCTTATAGCTTTCTTAGTCGAATCCAACTCTGCTTCAGCATCTGTCATTGCAGAGGCAGTATCGCTTTCACTCTGTGCTAACTCAATAAGAATTGGTAAATCACTAACCCGCTGACGCAGGCTTTCTAATTTAGAAATTACTGATTGTGTGCGAGATAAACGACTCGTAATCTTCTGAGCACTCTCTGGGTCATCCCATAAATTAGGTACGCCTGCTTGCTCTTCTAGGTCTGCTGCCAATTTGCGAAGTTTTGGAAGATCCAAAACCTTCTCAATAGAAACAAGGGTCGCGTCAATCGCACCGATCTCTATCCCGTATTCACGCGCAGCCATGGGTTAAGGATAGCGAGATTAGTTTCTATTTAAACCTCTAGAACATTGTCACAGGAAGGTAATAGCATCTTACTTATGAAGATTTCTCGAGGGAACAATTCTGAACTTGAATTTGTATTCCTGGATACAGAAACAACCGGATTCAACAAAAATGACAGAATTATAGAAATCGCTTGCATCGTTTTTTCAGCAGGGGCAGTAATAGATGAATATACGACTCTGGTAAATCCCAATCGAGATGTAGGGAAAACGCAGATTCACGGCGTCAGGCCATCAATGATCAGTTCTGCGCCAATGTTTTCAGAAATTGCGAATGACATTTTAAGAATTTTACAAAATCGAATATTAGTTGCACATAATCTTGCATTTGACTCCCGAATGCTTAAACAAGAATTTGCTAAATTGGGAATT
>WLRX01000087.1 GCA_009706135.1 Actinomycetota bacterium | reverse complement strand
TCTGCGATTTCAAAGAGTGGGGCTTCTGGATCTTTATTGACCACAACGATTGTCTTACTGGTTTGCATTCCTGCGCGATGTTGAATCGCTCCAGAAATTCCACATGCGACATAGAGCTGCGGACTTACAGATTTTCCAGTTTGTCCCACTTGATGTGAATGTGGATACCAACCAGCATCTGTTGCAGCCCGTGATGCACCAACTGCTGCGCCGAGTTCATCTGCAAATGCTTCAACAGGAGCAAAGTTTCCATCGGTACCGCGACCACCTGAAACAACAATGGTTGCCTCTGTTAACTCTGGTCGCCCACCCTTAATTGGTGGTTGTGTAGATGTAATCGTTGCACCTTTTGCAGAATCAGCAATTGTGATTGCTGCGCTTTCAATAGCAGGAGTTGCAACTGCAGTACTTGCTTCAACTGAGTTTGGACGTAAAGTAATAACGGCAGTTGCTGTATTAACTGCAGAATGAACAGTGGTAGAACCACCAAAAACTAATTGCGTACATGTGCGATCTGCTGCAACATCTTGGGCATCTGTGATGATGCCACTATTTGTCGCTACTGCTACGCGGCCAGCTATTTCTTTACCCATCGCATGAGATGCAATAAGCACAGCAGTTGGCGCATGTGTTGTGACTAATTGCGAGAGCGCATCCGCCATAGCCGCAACGCCATGAGTTGCAAAGTCTGCTGATTCAACAACAATCACAGATGCGATGGGACCGACATTTACTGTTGCAGCCATTGCTGCGCCTTTGCCAACAGGAGCCAGAACAACTGCTGTGACATCACCAATTCGTGCGGCTGCAGTTGCTAGCTCTGCAGTCGTCTTTGTGGATGCATCTGCATAGAAATCTGCCAATATAAATGTGCGGCTCATATCAACTTCTTTTCTGCCAAGAAGTTAACGAGGGCATTTCCTGCATCGCCTTCATCTGTAACTTTTACACCGGCCGCGCGTGGTGGACGAAGCGCTGAATCAACAACTAGTGACCATGGGCTCTGCACCGAGGCACCCACTGCTGCAAGGTCACGAGTTTCAATGGTTTTTTTCTTCGCAGCCATAATTCCTTTAAAGGATGGGTAACGCGGTTCGTTAATCTTTTCTACAACGCTAATAACTGCCGGCATCGAAGCGCTCATCGCATCAACGCCGGCTTCAGTCACGCGAGTAATCGAAACTTTGCTGCCGGCAACATCAACATCTACTTTTCCTGCAAATGTAAGTTGTGGCCACTGCAAACGCGCAGCAATCATTGCTGGCACAACACTCATGCGCGCATCAGTTGACTCTGTTCCGCAAATTACTAAATCGAATCCACCTTTTTTAATTACTTCTGCAAGCACTGAAGATGTTGCAAGCGCATCCGAACCCGCGAGCGCCACATCGCTAACCAAGATTGCATCATTTGCTCCCATGGAAAGTGCTTTACGAATTGCCTCTGTTGCGCGATCTGGCCCCATAGAAATAAGTGTGACTGTATGTGCGCCACCTTCTTCATTGCCACCATTTGCTTCAACAATGCGCAACGCTTCTTCAACTGCGTATTCATCTAGATCGTTAAGTACCGCATCAACGCTTTCGCGATCGAGAAAACCATTTGCGCCCATTTTTTTCTCAGCCCAAGAATCTGGCACTTGTTTAACGCAGACGGCAATCTTCATGAGTAAAAGGTTACTTGTCGGTAGCAAATCCTTCAATCTGTAACATTCACACATGCTCGCAATCATCGCTCCGGGACAAGGTGCTCAAATCCCAGGGATGCTCAGTGCATGGCTTAAGGATTCAACACTGCGAGACACATGCGCAGCCTGGTCTGATGAAATAGGTATCGATCTTTTAACGCTTGGCACATCAGCAAATGCCGATCAGATTAAAGATACCGCCAATGCCCAGCCTTTGATTGTTGCGGCAGGCTTATTAAGTTTTAAGGCACTGGGCATAACGCCATCTGTTTTTGCAGGTCACTCTGTCGGAGAAATAACGGCTGCAAGCCTTGCAAATATCATTTCTGAATTAGATGCAATTAAAATTGTTCATGCTCGCGGATTTGAAATGGCAAAAGCTGCAGCGATTGCACCTGCTGGAATGTCAGCAGTTTTAGGTGGACATCGCGGCGCAGTCGTTGCGGCAATTACTGCAGCGGGATTAGTTGCGGCAAATGAAAATGGCGCAGGACAAATTGTTGCAGCCGGTTCACTTGAAGGTTTAGAAAAACTTGCGGCTAATCCGCCTGAGGGGTCGCGCGTGCGCGCACTCGCTGTCGCTGGTGCGTTTCATACCTCTTATATGCAACCTGCAGTAGAACCACTTCGCGCACTTGTTGCCAGCACACATGTGCATGATCCAATTGCTGCAATTCTTTCCAATAAAGAAGGCGCCAAAGTCACCAATGGGCGTGAATTCATGGATCGCGTCGTGGCGCAAATCGCTAATCCAGTGCGGTGGGACTTGTGTATGAGTACTCTGAAATCTATGGGTGTTACAGGAATAATTGAGTTAGCACCTGCTGGCACGCTAGTTGGATTGCTCAAGAGAGCAGAACCAGAGATAGAAACTTTTGCATTGAAATCTCCTGATGATCTAGAGGCTTCGCATACATTTGCAGCGAAGCATGGGAGCAACTAAGTGGCCACAATAAAAAGTAGCAAAGGCTCTGAAGCACAAATTGTTTCAGTGGGTACATTTCGCCCTGCGCGTTTGGTTCCTAACTCCGAAATCGTTGATCGAATTGATTCAAGTGATGAGTGGATTCAACAACGTACTGGCATTGAATCTCGCCGTTTTGCCGGCCCACATGAATCAGTTATTGATATGGCTCAAGCAGCAAGTGAAATGGCGCTTAAGCGAGCCAAACTCACTATCGCAGATATCGACACCGTCATCGTTGCAACAATTACTTTTCCTTATCAAGCACCGAGTGCTGCAACGGCACTTATTGAACGTTTAGGAAATCCGAAGGCTGCAGCATTTGATGTTGGTGCTGCGTGTGCTGGTTTTTGCTATGGACTTGGAATGGCTAATGATTTAATCCGCGGCGGAACTTCTAAAAACATTTTAGTCGTTGGTGTTGAAAAAATTTCAGATTTTACTGACCCAGATGATCGCGCAACAGCATTCATCTTTGCCGACGGTGCAGGCGCCGTTGTTGTCAGCGCTGCAGATCATGTCGGTATCGGTCCAACGATTTGGGGATCAGATGCTGCAAACCGCGATGCAATTTTGATGGAGCCAGCCTGGACTGATTACAAAAAGACTCCACAATCAACTATTGAGCAATTAAAGTGGCCAAACATCGAACAACAAGGGCAAACTGTTTTTCGATGGGCAGTATTTGAAATGAGCAAAGCTGCTCTTCGCACACTAGAAGCAGCTGGCGTAACAGTTGATCAACTAGGTGCATTTATTCCGCATCAAGCAAATTACAGAATTATTGAAGCAATGGCTCGCCAAATGGAAATTCCTGATTCTGTTGTGATTGCAGATGACATAAAGACAAATGGAAATACATCTGCTGCATCAATTCCACTCGCAATGGATGCTCTCCTTGAAAAACATCCAGAGTTGCATGGGTCACTCGCGCTACTCATTGGATATGGAGCGGGTCTTGTCTATGCCGGACAAGTCGTACAATTACCGCCAGCACCGAAATAATTCCTCGCTTATTTGAGGCAATTACTCGTAAGTAAGCCGAGAATCAGAGAGAATTACCGCCTAGCTACAGAAACTACAGAAGAGGATTTTCACAGATGGCACTTTCACAAGCTGATGTATTAGCAGGACTTAAAGAAATCGTTGAAGAAGTTGCCGGTATTCCTGCAGCATCAATCGAACTCGACAAGAACTTCACTGATGACCTAGAAGTAGATTCCCTAAGCATGGTTGAAGTTGTTGTCGCTGCTGAAGAGCGCTTTGGAATTAAAATTCCTGATGAGAAAGTAACTGACCTCGCAACTGTTGGCGATGCTGTTAACTTCATCGTTAACGCTGCAAAGTAATTATTTAGTTAAATCTCCATGCGTCGCGTTGTAGTCACAGGACTCGGTGCCACGACTCCTATTGGTGGCGATGTAAAGACTTCATGGTCGGCTTTACTTGCCGGCACATCTGGTGTGCGC
>WLRX01000086.1 GCA_009706135.1 Actinomycetota bacterium | reverse complement strand
TGAAGTTCTGTCCACGTTGCAAATCTTCAACACTTCACCGCGAAACTCGTTAATGCTCAATCCCGATAGCGTCGGGCGCACCTTCGCGGGTGTAGATGTCATCACGGTTACCCAAGAAGAAATTAACTCTTTCGCTGCTGTCATTGGCGAAAAAAATACTTCTGTAGCGCCGCCAACTTTTTCAATCAGAATTTCACTTCGTGAATTTGAAAGTATTTTGACTAAGCCTGAGATTGGATTGGATTGGACTCGTTTGGTCCATGGCGATCAAAAATTCGAATTATTTCGTCCAATAGTCGCAGGGGATTCATTGACTACTTCGGCAACTATTGAAAACTATAAAATCGCAGCAGGAAATGAAATTGTGACAGTTCGATCTGATTTGTTTAGCGGCGGCAAAAAAGTTGTTTCATCATGGTCGACTCTGGTGGTTCGAGCATGATTGAAGTTGGCGCAACGATTCCTTCACACCAATTCGATATTGATCGAGCCTTACTGAAGCAATATGCCAATGCAAGTGGTGATCACAACCCAATTCACCAGGACGAATCCTTTGCTAAATCAGTAGGACTTCCTGATGTCATTGCTCATGGAATGCTGACAATGGCACTAGCTGGAAAGTACATCAGCGATTGGGCAGGTGGCCCACAGAATGTGAAAGAGTTTTCTGCACGATTTACAAAACCTGTGATTGTTCCTGCAGGAAAAAGCGTTGATCTAACTGTCTCTGCAACCGTTGTAGAAGTTACTGGTGCAGGTGTTCGTCTTGAAATCTCAGCAACATCTGCAGGAGTAAAGGTTTTAGGAATGGCTAAAGCTTTTGTAGAGCAAGGAAATTAAAGTGAGTGCACCTGAGAAATTGCACGAACTTGGTAGAGCCAGGCAAGCAGCGCGTACTGATAAGAATTTTTCCTTAGCCGATCAACTTCGAGATCAAATTGCACAAGAGGGTTATGAAATAGTTGATGTAGCAGATGGCTTTGAATTACATGAAAAATCATTAGTTAGTACAGTCGCTGACATTCAGAAACTCAAGAATTTACCTAAAACTGCACACCAATTGACTGTGGCAATTATCGTCAATGGATTTCATGAAGATGCAATCAGAAGCATTAACTCCATCAAAGAACATAGTTCTGCAGAGATAGTTGTTCTAGCAACCCAACCTGCTAAAGATTTAGGTGTAGTTGTCGATTCCCACACACATATTTTTCACTTAGAAAAAGATCCAGGATGGGGCGAATGTGCCAATGCACTTCTAAAAATTGCATCGACTCCATACGTCGTCATCATGGATCCATCCACCACTTTTTCCGGCGATGCGATTACCCCCGTCTTGCAAGAATTGAATAAAAAAGAATTTGTAGCAGTTGGTTGGCGTGGGGGATTAGTAAACGTCGAAGATCAGTGGCGCAGTGTTGATGACAAGGGCGCGGGAGAAGTCGATGTTTTATTCTCATATTTCTTTGCACTTGATAAAGATGCCGCCCTTGCTGCAGGTGGTTTTAATGTACGGGCAATTTATTACCGAAATGCAGACATGGAGTTTTCGCTGCGGCTTAAGCATGCAGCGGGACGATTGTTACAAATGGATTTACCGCTGGCGCAAGGACGTCATCATGGTTACTACGACACTGAAGAGAGTTTCCGCGATGTGCAGTCAAAGAAGAATTACGATCGCATTCTTGAGCGCTTCCGAGGCAAAGAAGCAATTCTTAGCCCACGTCGGTAATCTTCACCTATGGCTGAGCTATCGGATTACACATCACTGCGAGTCGGTGGTCCTGCCAAAAAATTTATAGAAGTTTCAAGTGAAGAAGAAATAATTGCGGCCATAGAAGGCGCTGGCGATTCTCCAATTTTAATTATGGGCGCTGGCACAAATATGTTGGTTAGCGATGAGGGATTTGCTGGAACTGTGATCCGAATTTCAAATAACAAAATAGAAGCCGAAGTAGATGCGTGCAGCGGTGCAACCCTCACAATTGGTGCAGGTGAAAATTGGGATGAATTTGTCAAAACCACAATCTCACGTGGTTTTGCCGGATTGGAAACTCTCAGTGGGATTCCGGGCACAGTTGGAGCTGCGCCCATTCAAAACATTGGTGCTTATGGTCATGAAGTCAGCGAATTTATTACACGAGTGCGCACCTATGACCGGAATGAAAAAGCGTTAAAAACTTTTACGAACCAAGAATGCGAATTCTCTTATCGCAACTCTCATTTCAAGGCGCATCCAGGCAGATATGTTGTGCTCGACGTTGCTTTTCAATTACGAATTGGTGAAATGACATCACCAATTACCTACTCAGAATTAGCTAGCGCACTTGGAGTATCTCTAGGCGAGAAAAGCTCAGTAAGCAAGTGCCGCGAAAAGGTTTTAGAACTTCGCTCACGTAAAGGAATGTTGTTATCAGAAAGTGATCATGACTCTTGGTCTGCAGGATCATTTTTTACAAATCCTATTATCAGTGCAGAAGTTGCTATACAACTTCCAGCAGATGCGCCAAGGTGGCCACAAGCTGATGGTCGAATCAAAACTTCTGCTGCGTGGCTAATTGAGCATTCAGGAATAACAAAAGGTCAATCAATTGGAGGCGCACGAATTTCTACAAAGCACGTATTAGCTTTAACAAATAGTGGAGAAGCAAGAGCTTCAGAGATTGCAGCACTTGCGAAATTAGCTCAAGAAAAAGTTAAAGCAACATTTGATATTGTTCTCGAACCAGAAGTGAATTTAGTTGGACTTAACCTTCTGTAAGCAATTTCTTAATCCGGCCAATTCCTTCAACAATGTCTTCATCACCTAAAGCGTATGAAAAGCGTAAATAACCAGAAGGTCCAAAGGCCTCGCCAGGCACTGCAGCAACTTCAACTTCATCCAAAATAATTGTTGCTAATTCAGCAGAAGTTTTAGCGACTTTGCCGCGAATTGTTTTACCCAAAGCACCCTTAACTGAAGGGTAGACATAAAAAGCACCTGTTGGCATCGGACATTGAAATCCTGGGATTTCATTAAGAAGTCCGACAATTAATTTACGTCGACGATCAAATGCTTCTCCCATCTTATGAACGGCTGAGAGGTCACCAGTAAGTGCTGCAATTGCAGCGCGCTGTGAAACATTTGAAACATTTGAAGTCAGATGTGATTGCAAGTTAGTGGCAGCCTTGATGACGTCTTTTGGTCCAATCATCCAGCCCACACGCCAACCAGTCATTGCATATGTCTTTGCAACACCGTTGATAATAATTGTTGATTCTGCAAGCCCCGGAACCACTACAGGCATGCTTGGTGCCTTCGCACCGTCGTACAAAAGATGTTCATAAATCTCATCAGAAATAATCCAAATATTATTTTTTAACGCCCATTCACCGATTGCCTTTACTTGTTCAGGGGAATAGACTGATCCTGTCGGATTTGATGGAGAACAAAATAGAAGCGCTTTTGTCTTTGGTGTGCGTGCAGCCTCTAATTGTTCAACTGATACCAAATAATTCTGAGATTCATCTGCAAAGACTTCGACAGTTTTTCCACCAGCTAATTTGATGCATTCTGGATACGTTGTCCAAAATGGTGACGGCAGAAGTACTTCATCGCCTGGATCAATAATTGTTGCAAATGCTTGATATACAGATTGCTTTCCACCATTTGTAACAAGAACTTGATCGGCAGTAATTTCGTAATTCGAATCGCGCATTGTTTTTGCAACGATTGCATCGCGCAACTCTGGTAAACCAGGAGTTGGTGTGTAACGATGATTTGCAGGAACACCTGCAGCAGTGGCTGCGGCTGTAACAATGTAATCTGGAGTGGGAAAATCTGGTTCGCCCGCACCAAAACCAATAACTGGACGACCTGCTGCCTTGAGTGCTTTGGCTTTTGCATCAACTGCAAGCGTGGCTGATTCAGTTATTGCTGCGATTCGACCGGAAATTCTGCTCTTAGGGGGCATAGGGGTAAGTCTGCCCTATGAGCCCTCATGCTCATGCGCGAGTTAGACCTAAGTGCATCTGTGCCTCTACACTTCTGCACTCACGAGGATTTGGTAATTCCTATGGTTTCGCCATGCTCTCGCGAAGGGCAGTAGCTCAATTGGCTAGAGTTGCCGTCTCCAAAGCGGCCGGTTGGGGGTTCGAGTCC
>WLRX01000085.1 GCA_009706135.1 Actinomycetota bacterium | reverse complement strand
TACTTTTAGAAAGTGGGGCGAAAATGCGAGATGAAGTAGATCGCCTCATCGCCGCTTGGAAGGCACAGCGTCCAGATCTGGATTTATCACCACTTGGAGTCCTTAGCCGTATCACGCGAATTTCTCGCCACTTAGATATTGAAAGACGTAATGCATTCGCAGATTTAGATACATGGGGATTTGATGTACTAGCTTCGCTGCGTCGCGCAGGTGCGCCATATCAACTTTCACCGAGTCATCTAATGCAAGAAACTCTTGTAACCAGCGGAACAATGACAAATCGCTTAGACCGACTTGAAGAGTTAGAACTTATTACTCGCAAGCAAGATCCTGCCGATGGTCGTGGTTCATTGGTTACTCTGACAAAAGCTGGGGTTCGCGCAGTAGATGCGGCAATGGAAGAACTCTTGGGTCGTGAAAGAAACTTTTTAGCGCCATTAACAAGTGATGAAAAGAAAGAACTTGCCCGACTGCTCAGCGTTATAGCCGCTCAATTTGAAGATGAAATTTAATGTGACTCAATAACTTTTGCTCCATGAACTGGACCAAAAGCTCGTGTAACACTTCCGACAACGCCCGATGCACTTAAGGCAACTGCCAAATCCAAACCGTGCTCTTCATCCGAAACTAAAAACGCAACTGTTGGGCCTGATCCAGAAACAATTGCACCGAGTGCACCATATTCTTGACCGACATCTAGAATTAAACGTAGCGCAGGTCGAAGTGAACACGCTGCAGGTTGTAAATCATTTACTAACAAATTTCCAACACCTTTTGGATCAGCAGCTAATAGTGCTTGCATTAATGCATCGCTAATTTGCGGCTCACTGATATCTAATCCTTGGCGCAATCGATCACATTCGCTGTAAATTGCCGGTGTTGATAGTCCAACACTAGAAAGTGCTAAAACCCAGTGATACGTTCCGCGCGAAAGTGCAGCAGTAAGTTGATCTCCCCTGCCTTGTCCAATTGCAGTCCCACCACTAAGAAGAAATGGAACATCGCTTCCTAGTTGCGATGCGATTTCATGCATCTCATCGCGTGTCATGTCTAAGTTATATAACTCGTCAATGGCAACGATTGCGGCAGCTGCATCAGCGCTACCACCAGCCATCCCACCAGCAACTGGAATAGATTTCTTAACTTCTATGTGGGCGTCAATATCTATTTCAAACTTTTGCGCAATGATTTCGGCAGCCTGTACGACCAAATTAGTGGCATCCGTTGGAACTCCATGAGTCTGATCTCCTGTAACCGTCAGATTAACTCCTGTTCCCGGCTCAGCAATTTTTATAATTACATCGTCAAAAATTGAAATGGCTTGAAACACAGTTACTAGTTGGTGATATCCATCAGATTCACGTGGGCCTACTGAAAGTTGCAAATTAACTTTTGCGGGGACTCTTACAGTCACAGATCGAATTGGCACGTTAAAACCCTAATCGTGCGATTGTACAAAAATCATTAACTAACAGAGATTCGCCCCGAAGTGTCGGTTCGATACCTGCTTTATTTAGTACTTCTGCTGCTTCCCCTGAGGAACCATAAATACTCGAAAGAGCTGAGCGCAGCATTTTCCTGCGCTGCGCAAAAGCAGCATCGATTAAGACAAAAACTTTCTTTCGTAACTCTTCATCACCCAAAGGCTCATGGCGTGTGAATGAAACTAATTTTGAATCTACTCCCGGCACTGGCCAAAAAATTGAACGAGAAATCGATCCTGCTCCACTGAGATCTGCCCACCATGCTGCTTTGACAGAGGGAATTCCGTACTCTTTTGAACCAGGTTTTGCGGCTAATCGATCTGCAACTTCTGCTTGCACCATGACAACGCCAGATTTAAGTGTTGGAAAAATTTCTAATAAATGTAGTAAGACCGGAACTGAAACGTTATAAGGCAAATTTGCTACAAGAACAGTTGGTGATTCGGGAAGTGATTTAAGGTGCAGTGCATCCTGATGAATTACTCTAAATGTGGCTGAACTTTGATTATGTGTTTCGACAGTTTGAGGCAATCTCGATGCTAAACGCTCATCGATTTCAACTGCGATAACTGAACGTGCTTCTTCGAGTAATGCAAGGGTGAGTGAACCTAATCCCGGTCCAATTTCTAATGCGACATCAGAATTTGTGACGCCAGCGGTGCGAACAATTTTTCTACAGATATTGGCATCAATAACAAAATTCTGTCCTAGTGATTTAGCGGGTTTGATTCCTAGTTCTTGCGCCATCTCACGTATCTGCGCTGCACCAAGCAAGGTCATACAAATGAACCGAAAATGCGTTCCGCATTATTACTAAGGGTTGTGGCCAATTCGGTGTCGCTGACATCTCTCTCATCAGCCATCGCTCTTACAATATTTGCAATTTGCGCAGGGGTATTTAAGGCACCGCGATGTGGCGATGGTGCCAAGAATGGAGAGTCTGTTTCAACTAATAATTGATCCGCGGGCACAATCTTTACAGCTTCGCGTAATTGTGGTGCGTTCTTAAAAGTGAGAGTTCCAGCAAAGGAGAGTACATATCCACGATCAACACAAATTTTCGCCATTTCTAAATCACCTGAAAAGCAGTGAAAAATTGTTTGTTCGGGAGCACCCACTTCAAGCAAAATGGAGAGCACATCTTCATGTGAGTCACGATCATGAATGACAAGTGCTTTATTAAGTTTTTTTGCTAATTCAATATGCCATTTAAAGGATTCTTGTTGTCGAGTGCGCAATTCGGGGGGTGTTCGAAAATAATCTAATCCAGTTTCACCAATTGCCCTTACGCGGGGATGCTCGGCTAACTTTGCAATGATTGACCAATCGTGTTCTAAATCTTTCACAACAGGTGCTTCATTGGGATGAAGTGCAACGGCTGCAAGAACTCTGCCTCTCCAATGTTCGGCTGCATCTACACACCATTGTGATTGCTCCGCTGAATAACCCACTTGAACAACGCGATCGATTCCGGCTTCTAGTGCGTCATCTAATACTTTACGTACTTCTTCAGAATCCGGTGCAGAATTGGTAACAATTTCTAAATGTGCGTGTGCGTCAACGGTTGGAACTGGTAATGGTTCGGGTCGCGGTGCAGGAGTGCGTTCGATGTCGCGATTATGTCGATCTGCCACAGGTGTTACTCGGCAGATTCGAGACGCGGAAAGAGCACGGGAGTCTTTGTAACGCGAGCACCCGCTGGTAGCTGGCCCCACTGTGCAACTGATGAAATCTTTTGTGACCCAATTGGTCCGAGTGCATCCTGTGCGCCGAGACTTAGCCACAGTATTTCGCATGTTGTTGGCATCACAGAATTAAGTAAAACAGCGAGTGCACGTAATGACTCTGCCGTGTTGTAGAGAACTTCTTCTAGAACAACTTTATTTGCGGGATCTTTTGCAAGGATCCATGGCTCTTTTTCTGTGACATAGCCATTTACTCGTTTGCAGAAATCCATAATTGCGTTGATGCCACCTTGAAAATCAAGAGCACATATTGCTTCATCTGCTTTTGAAACGGTTTGGGAAAGTGCCTCTTCGAGTACTTTGTCATGAGCAACCTTTGGAAGAGATCCTTCGCAGTATTTCTGAATCATTGCAGCAAGTCGCGAGGCAAGGTTTCCAAAATCATTTGCTAATTCGCTTGTATAACGAGCGTTCATGTCTTCCCATGAGAATGACCCATCACTTCCAAATGGAATCGCACGCAAGAAGTAATATCTAAAAGCATCCACACCAAAGTGATTTGTAATATCACTTGGAGCGATACCGGTGAGTTTGCTCTTGCTCATTTTTTCTCCACCGACAAGTAACCAGCCGTGTGCAAAAACTTTCTTTGGCACAGCAAGCCCTGCAGCCATTAACATCGCTGGCCAAATAACTGCGTGAAAGCGCAAAATATCTTTTCCTACGAGGTGAACATCTGCTGGCCACGTTTGCGCGAACTTCTTGCCACCATCTGTGTCTGGTGCATCAGTTAGTCCTACTGCAGTTGCGTAATTTAGGAGCGCATCAAACCAAACATAAACAACTTGCTTGGTATCCCACGGAACTGGAATTCCCCAATCGAATGTAGACCGAGAAATTGAAAGATCAGAAACTCCACCTTCGAGGAATGAAAGCACTTCATTGCGGGCACTCTCAGGTTGACATGCCTCTGGATTTTTT
>WLRX01000084.1 GCA_009706135.1 Actinomycetota bacterium | reverse complement strand
GCGAGCTTCAAAGAATTGATACTCATCTACCATGAAATCTTTTCGCAAGATTGGCAGGTCTACAGCCTTGCGAACAGCATCTAAATCTTCTAGCGAACCACCAAATCTGCGACGTTCGGTGAGAACACTTATTGCACTTGCTCCCCCTTTTTCATATTTACTAGCCAACAGGGCTGGATCAGAAATTAGCGCCAATGCACCTTTACTGGGCGATGATCTCTTCACTTCTGCAATCAATGACAAAGAACTCTTCTGAAAGTTAGAGATATCAGCTCGCACAGCAGCGGCTTTTTCAACGCCTTCAAGAATCTGCGCTCTTGAAAGCTTTCTGGATTCTAAATCTTCCTTAACACCTTCAATGATTGAATCAAGAACGCTCATTATGAACGCCCATTCGTACTTGGATCTTCACCGATGTCTTGGCGATTCCAAGAATTTAATTTCTCAGGCTTTCTCTCATACCTGCTTGAAATTTTAAAGCGCGATGCTAGAAAGAATGCAATCGCAATAACTATGATTACAGAAATTAATGAGATTAAAGCATTGCTCATCATCGACTCGCTAAAGTATTTGCAGCATGGATTGCGCCCAATACAGCCGCAGCTTTGTTGCGACACTCTTGATTTTCTGACTCTGCATCTGAATCGGCAACAATTCCTGCACCCGCTTGAACGTAGGCTTTACCGTCGTACAAAACTGCAGTACGTATTGCGATACAAGTATCTATATTTCCGGTGAAGTCTATGTATCCGATTGCTCCGCCATAAATTCCCCGACGAGTACTTTCATGCTCTTCGATAATTTGCATCGCTCGTGGCTTTGGAGCCCCAGATAGAGTTCCGGCTGGAAAAACTGCAAAAAGTGCATCAACACAACTAGATTTATCAGAAAGTGTTCCGGTCACAGTTGAAACAATATGCATGACATGGGAATAACGTTCGATGTTCATAAAATCAATAACTTCAACACTTCCGGGTGTGCAAATTCTTCCTAAGTCATTGCGACCTAAGTCAACGAGCATGAGATGTTCTGCGCGCTCTTTCGGATCAGCCAATAACTCTTCAGCTAGTTTCTTATCAATTTCAGGTGAAGTTGAACGTTTCCGTGTGCCCGCAATCGGGTGAACCATCACCTCTTTTTGATTGACTTTCACGAGAGCTTCTGGGCTGGAACCAACCACGCTAATTCCGTCGCTAAATTGGAATAAATACATATATGGACTGGGGTTATGCAGCCTGAGCATTCGATAGACATCTATTGGTTCGGCCTTCACATCAATACTAAAGCGTTGCGAAAGGACAACTTGAAACGCCTCTCCCGCGACAATCTCTTCTTTAATGTCATTAGCAGATTGGCGATATTTTTCCTCTGTTGTATTTGAATTAAACTCAGGAACTGAATAATTCTCAAGTTCACTGACAAAGCCATCTAGCGGTGCATTGAGCTCTTTTTGCATGCGGTCTAAACGCTCCACGCACTGCGCATAAGCTTCATCAATTCGATTATCACTTGCATCCCAATTGATGGCATTTGCAATGAGTGTGACTGTTCCATCGCTGTGATCCATCACTGCTAAATCACTTGTTAACATGAAAGCTAGTTCTGGCAACGGCAAGTCTTTTTTCGAAGAATTTCCTATTTTTTCTAATCGCCGCACAGAGTCATAGCCCATATAACCAACAAGTCCACCTGTTAGCGGTGGCAATCCAGGTATTACTGGAGATTTCAAATGGGATGCACTAATTCGAAGAGCCTCTAACGGATCAATTCCCTGTGGTGCACCGGCTGGATATGTTCCTAACCACACTGCGGCCCCATCTTTTTCACTCAGTGTTGATTCTGTGCGTACTCCAATAAATGAATATCTTGACCAGGCTCCACCGTGCTCGGCTGATTCAAGTAGAAAAGTATTTGGTGCACTCTTTGCGAGTTTTCGGTAAATACCTAAAGGGGTTTCACCATCTGCCAGTAATTTACGCGTTACTGGAATAACGTTGTAACTTCGTGCAAAGGAACGAAACTCTTCTATGTTCATCTCAGTTGCACCGGTTGATGAAAACAGGTTGCATCCCCTGTGTGACACGCAGTTCCAATTTGTTCTACGTGAATAAGCAGTGCATCGCCATCACAATCAAGTGAGAGTGAAATAACTTTTTGAGTGTGACCTGAAGTCGCACCTTTTACCCATATTTCATTACGCGAGCGAGACCAATATGTTCCAGCACCTGTTGCAATCATCTGAGCCAGTGCTTCTTGGTTAACGTAGGCAAGCATTAATACATCTTTAGTGTGTACGTCCTGAGCGATTGCTGGAATCAATAGCTGTGGATCTTTGAGCATGACAAGAACTTCATCCGATAATTGATAGTTGCTCATGGTGTAATTCTGCCCTATGAGTTATTCACGGTGCGAACCGAATAACCAGCCCCGCTTAGATACCTCTTTACATCACCAATTCTATGAACTCCAAAGTGGAAAACACTTGCAGCAAGAAGTGCATCTGCTCCTGCATCTAGTGCTGCTGCGAAATCTGAGAGTGCTCCTGCCCCACCACTTGCAATCAACGGAACTTTTGCGACAGAGCGCACCGCTGCGATCATGCCAATGTCATATCCCGCACGTGTTCCATCGGCATCCATTGAATTCAATAAAATTTCGCCGACCCCAAGTGCGCAGGCTTTTTCAACCCACTCGATTGCATCTAACCCAACACTTTCACGTCCACCATGAGTTGTTACTTCAAAACCTGATTCAGTTCGTGCGCGTCTGGCATCTACAGAGAGAACTAAGACTTGAGAACCAAATCGATCAACAATTTCTGAAATTAACTCCGGACGTTTCAGTGCTGCAGTATTAATTGAAACCTTGTCCGCGCCTGCTCGGAGCAATCTGTTTACATCATCGACACTTCTTATTCCCCCGCCAACAGTTAAGGGGATAAAAACTTGCTCTGCGGTGCGGCGAACAACATCTAATGTAGTATCGCGCCCAGCTGAGCTCGCTGAGATATCTAAAAACGTTAACTCATCAACACCTTCATTGTCATATAACGCAGCCATCTCAACTGGATCGCCCGCATCGACTAAGTCTGTGAAATTAACTCCCTTAACAACACGTCCATCAGTCACATCTAGACATGCGATTATGCGAACAGAAAGTGTCATCGCTTTGTTACTACCAGCGCCTGTTTCAATGTAAAAGCACCGGCATACAACGCTTTACCAACAATCGCTCCTTCAAGGCCAATACTTCTAAGCGCTGCTAAATTTTCGATGTCGTCTAAATTAGATATGCCACCGCTTGCGATTACTGGTGCCTTGGTCACTGCGCAAACACTCTTAAGTAATTCAAGATTTGGGCCTGCAAGGGTTCCATCTTTGGTTACATCCGTAACTACATAACGCGCACAACCATCTCGATCTAATCGCGTAATTGTTTCGAAAAGATCGCCACCGTCTCGAGTCCATCCGCGAGCTGACAATGTATGACCACGAACATCTAGACCCACTGCGATGCGATCGCCAAACTCTGCAATCACACGTGAAGTCCACTCAGGGTCTTCTAGTGCGGCGGTTCCTAGATTTACTCGTGTGCACCCTGTTGCAAGCGCTCGACGTAATGATTCGTCATCTCGAATACCACCTGATAATTCAATTTTAATATCTAACGCCCCGATTACTTCTGCTAACAAATCTGCATTGCTACCAATTCCAAATGCGGCATCAAGATCTACAAGGTGTATCCATTCGGCGCCTGATTTTTGGAAATCAAGGGCTGCATCAAGTGGCTTTCCATAATTAGTTTCTTGACTGAGCTCGCCTTGAACCAATCGAACCGCTTTTCCATCTTTAACATCTACTGCAGGCAATAACTCCAGATTACTCATAGCCCAGCGCTCCAATTAGCAATTAAAGTAAGTCCGGCTTGGCCTGATTTTTCAGGATGAAATTGCGTGGCACATAATGGGCCATCTTCAACCGCTGCTAAGAATTTTTCACCATGCGTTGTCCATGCTTGTGTAACACCAACAGATTTCTTGGCTGCATATGAATGCACAAAGTAAAAAGATTCCTTTTCAATTCCTTTAAAGAGCTGTGATGGACCAGTAATCTCAACAGTATTCCAACCCATGTGCGGAAGTATTGGTGCATTAAGTGCGCTAACGGTGCCGTTCCACATTCCAATTCCTTTGTGTTGGCCATGCTCTAGACCTTCACTAAAAAGAATCTGCATTCCTATGCAAATACCTAACGTGGATTTACCCGCCACTTGGCGCTGGCGAATGACATCAGCAGCATCGATTGCATTAATTCCGTTCATGCATGCAGCAAAGGCGCCAACACCAGGTACAACTAGCCCATCAGATTTAAGAGCAACGTCTAGATCTGATGTGATGTGAACATCATGGCCTGTCGTTGCAAACGCTCGTTGGGCGGATCGTAAATTTCCCG
>WLRX01000083.1 GCA_009706135.1 Actinomycetota bacterium | reverse complement strand
TGTCCGAGTGCGTGAAGTAAGTACGTACCGCTACCCAAGGAGTTCATGTGGCTGTTAAGAAAACTGCTAAGAAATCAGCAGCAAAGAAGAGTGCCAAAAAGGTTGCGAAGAAATCTGTAGCTCGCAAGTCAACTGCTAAGAAAGTTGCTAAGAAGAGCACGTCTCGCAAATCAGCAGTTAAGAAGAGCGCAAAGAAATCTGCTGCACGTAAGACAACTAAGAATTCTTCACGTCGCGCAACATCAGTTGATCGTCTAGTCATACCAGCTGTTCCCGTAAGTGGCGTTCGTGGTCGTGTTGATGTTTCAACAACACCAGCACCACGTGCTGCTGCTAAGTCAGTTACTTTTGATAACAAGCCAAAGCAAGGCGCATCTAATCGCGTTGTAGCAATTGTTGTAGTTGGAATTGTTCTTCTAGCAATTCTCGTCTGGTCAAAATCTGGAAAAGATGGCGATGATGCTGCTGCACCGACAACACCTTCAGCCACAGCAACAATGACTGATGAACCAACTGCAACTGCAGAGCCAACAACTCCTTCTGCAACAGTTGGAACAGTAGAAGCACCAAGTGCGTTCGTTGCTATTCGTTCAGCAGATGGAATGAATCTTCGCTGGAAAGCTCCTATGGCTACAGAAGGTCTAACAGGATTTAACGTTGAACTTAAGCCAGCAGGTGGAGAGTGGGCTGTTGTAGCAACAACAGGTCCTACAGAGCTAACACATTCAGTAACTCTTACAAGTTCCGATAGCTGGACTCAGTTCCGGGTATCAAGCGTTTATGCAGATGGCCAAACTGCATCTGCAAAGATCTTCGGTCTCGCAGGTCAATACAAGTAATTAGTTATATAAAAAGGCCCTCGCTTTGAGCGGGGGCTTTTTTATTTACGTTTATTTAAGCTTTGCAAGAATTGCATCGACGTACACTGCTATTCCGGTAGGAACTAAGTGAACTCCATCTGGCGCGAAGTATTCTGGATGACCCTCTGAAATTTTGTGCCAATCAACAATCTTTACATTTTGATAGCGTGCAGCAACGGTGGCAATTAGTGAATTATTTTCATCTTTCCAACCGCGCGGGACTGCAGTATTAACAACGATAATCTGAGGTTGATCTTTAATTGCTTCAAAAATTGAAACTACTTCGCTTTCAACCAGACGATTGTTATTTCCCATATTCACGATAACGGGAGCGCCTGCCATTCGAGCTTTATCTTTGTTAAGCACTTCAATAAGTTCTGGAGCTTGGCGTCCGACGTGGGCATTAATCAATCCCACATCACGACGTCCAGAGAGTTCATGACGAATTCCCAAAATAACTGAATCTCCTGCGACCCATAAACCATCTGCAGCATTGGAAATTTGAGTTTCAACTTCAGCCTCTGAGGTGATTTCTAGTTTGAGCTTTTCTAGATTTCTTTCGCTGATATCAATTGCATTGGCGCTGACTAAAGATGTAGTAATCAGTACCGAACTAATTGAAACTGCAAGTGCTGTTTTTTGACGAATTCGAACTTTTTTAGCGCGATATTTCATTCCTCTAAACCAAGACTCGACGTAGCCATTTCTAAATGGCAATTCAACCCAGCGAAGTGAAATGTCAGCTAATGCAAAAACAATCAGAATTCGAAGTGCGTATAAAGCCCAACTAGCGCCGGCGAGATCAACGCTCGGTCTAGTTACTTGAAAAACAATCCAGTGCCACAAATAGATTGCATACGAGCGTTCACCAATCCAGAGAATTGCTTTACCTTGCAAGAGTGGCGCAAAGCGTGAAGCAGGGTGAACCACCGACAAAATGATGGCGCAACCAAAAATTCCTGCCAAAGGAAATGCAATTTTGTAGAGAGTTGAATTACTTTCGTCAATAAATAAGAAACATGCGAGGATGCCAAGAAATCCAAAGACGCCGATTCCATCGATGACATCTTGTGCTCTTTTAGCGATGTCTTGCTTGAGGTTTTGTGGAATCCAGTTAACGGCAAGGGCTGCACCCAAGAACAAACCAATGCTGTGAGTATCAGTTCCGAAGTACACGTGACTAACGCTTTGTGTCGAGTTTGAATCGATACTGAGTGAAACAATTAGCAGCGCAACACCAGATCCGATTGCAATAAAGAGCGCAGCAGCAGGAATGATTTTGCGACCCAATTGGCGAAGCACGAGAAGCAGAATTAATGGCCAGATTAAATAGAACTGGGCTTCAACTCCAAGTGACCATGTGTGCTGCAATAGCGGCGGGCGACCGATTGCTTCGAAGTAATCTTGATGACGAAATACAAGCCACCAATTCATCATTCCAGTCATCGCAAATGGCGTATCTGTTAAGAGTCTTTTTATTGTGTCAGGAGCCCACACGCCAATAAACAAAGTGGTTGTGATAATCATGAACACAAGGGGTGGAAGCAATCTACGCAAGCGAGATTTATAGAAAGCACGTAGATCCAAGCCACCACTTCGATGAATTGAATCTAAGAGCAGACGTGTGATTACGTAACCAGAGATTACGAAAAATAAGTCAACACCAAGAAAGCCACCAGGAATCCATGGAACACCTAAGTGATAAAGCATTACTGCGATTACCGCGACGGCGCGCAATCCGTCGATTGAAGGAATGTATTTAACTCCGCGTTGAGCAGACATACGATTTACTTACGCTTTGCAGAACTCTTCTTTGCAACCTTTTTGGCTGACTTGGTCCTTGGTGCATCAAGGACTTGCTTTGTGCGTTGGCTTTGTACACGAATTGGTCCGCGGTTAATTACCGTGTCATCGGGATTAAGGTTTTCGAGAACACTCTTTTGTAGATCTGCTAAATGTGTAAATGCACTCTCAAGACGTGTACGCGATTGATGAATCGCACTTTCGGCAGCATCAAGTGATTGAGTTTGAATTCGATACAATCGTTCTGCTTCCGAAATCACACTTGATAGCCACTGCCGATAACTAGAAACTTCAACTGTTGCCGCAGATATGATGCGTTCACCTTCGCGACGAGCCGCTTGTGCGAGTGTTGCAACCTCGTGTCGCTTATCTTCCATAGCGCGCTCTGCCGCATCTTCAGCATTAGCAATCATCTCTTCTGCTTCTGATTCAGCAGCTTGAATATATTTGCGCCCACGAGATTCTGCGCCAGAAAGAATTGATGCAGCTTTATTTTGTGCGGCTTCGAGTGCATCTTTAGCAGCACGTGAAGTCTCATTTACTAAACGATCAGAAGCCGCTTGCGCACGTGCTTCACGCAACTGTGCAGATTTAATCATGGACATAGCAGTTTCAGTTGCGAGAATTTCAAACTCTTCTTTGGTGAGGGAAGTTATGTCGCGGCGTGAGCGAAGGTCTGCGAGTTGCTGTTCTAATTCACGGATACGGTCAACGGAACCTGGAGTTGTGTGTTCTTCACCAGTGAAACCAACCCAATTAAGGAAGCTCTTCTTTTCGCTCATGATTTTCCTTGCTGCCGACGGATACTTTCTAGAGATGCTCTAGGGGCTTTAGATTAGAGCCATTTGGGCTATCGGCAAAAGTCCCCGCATGAGTACTTAGGGGTTAGAGGCGCTAGTGAGTCCGTGCTTAACTGCGGTAAATGGCCACTGAAACTGCGATGTACTGGGAGATCCATGCCGCCAAAACAAAGATATGAAATAGCTCGTGAAAGCCAAAGTATTTTGCGTATCGACCAGGCATTTTAAGTGCATAAAAAATCGCACCCACTGAATAAAAAAGTCCCCCAATTAGAATTGGAAGCAGAACCCACAATCCGCCTTCTTTATACAAATGTGGCGTATAAATTACGGCTACCCAACCAAGCAATAAATAATTTGCAACATATAACCAACGAGGCGCGCCAACCCAAAAGACTCGAAGTGCAACTCCAGCGAGGGCGCCAACCCACACAACGACGAGCAGTGTTACGCGATCGCGACCTTCGAGCAAGGCAACAGCAAATGGCGTATACGAACCTGCAATTAACAAATTAATGTTTGCATGATCCCAACGACGCCAAATGATTTTCTTTTCTGGCGACCACGGAACGCGGTGATAAATTGCAGAAACACTGAAGAGCATAATCGCAGTTACTGAATACAGGGCAACAGCAAACTTAAGTGACGAATTGCTAAGAATAAATAAGACAAGGGATGCGACAAATACTGCGGGTGTTGCACCTAGGTGAAACCAACCACGAAGCTTTGGTGGTGCTGGCACTTGAGTTGTCATAGCCAAAGCCTAGTTCTATTTACTTAAGTGTACGAAGCGATTTCACGCTTAGAGATGCAAGGGCGGCAATAAATGTGAGGATTCCAGTTACCCATAACGTAGGGGTGATTCCGAAATATGCAGCAGCTGGTCCTGCAAATGCCACACCAATTGGCGCAATACCGAAAGAACCCAATGCGTCATATGCCGCAACGCGTGAAAATGATTCTTCTGGAATATGGGATTGCATCGCGGTATTCCACTGAACCAT
>WLRX01000082.1 GCA_009706135.1 Actinomycetota bacterium | reverse complement strand
TCTGGATACTTTTCAACCATCCATGGAGCGACATACATACCGATAATTCCAATGTTTCCGTTTTCGCCCGCTTCAACTACAGCTCCGCGATCCGTCCAGTCCTTCCAGCGTCCGCCGCCCCAATCTTCGATAATCACGTCGATGGTTCCAGCTTCCATTGCGTCATAAGTAACTGGACCTTCTTCGAGAGTTGTCTGAGTGATTGTGCAACCCAACTCTTGCTTTGCTACTTCTGCAACAACCTGTGCTGAAGCTGTGTAACCGCCCCATGCGTGCATTGCAATTGCGTAAGAACCGCAGTCTCCTGATCCTTCGCTTGCAGAATCATTAACGCTACTGCTACAACCTGAAAGAACTAGCGCTGTTGCAATTGCTGCGGTAGCAAGTGCCGAACGGCGACCGAGTAGAGATTTCATTAACCCTCCTAAAGAGTTTTATGTATTGCGCAAAGCCTAGGGCTGCGATGGTGCCAGCACTAGTACTTTTCGGGGCTATTTTCTAGAAGTTATGAGGAACGACGAGCGCCAGCTTGCATAATCCGGTCGAAAATAACACCTAAGAGCAAGATGGCAACACCGGCGATCAGGCCCTTGCCCTGAAGTTCTGGTTTGGAGTTACCAGCGATTACTAAGTAACCGAGACCGCCCGCGCCAACGAACCCACCAATGACAACTACAGCCAAGACATAGATCAGACCTTGATTAGTTGCAAGCAAAATAGTTTTCTTTGCAGCAGGCAATTGCACTTTGGTAATAATCTGGCGCGCAGTAGAGCCTGCAGCAGTTGCTGCTTCAACTAGTGCATGTGGAACTGCGCGGATGCCTTCGCTCACAATCTTTACAACAACTGGAATGGAATAGACGATTCCTGTTGCAATGGCGGTAAAACGAGTTGGACCAAATAATCCCAACATCGGTACTAAATAAACAAATGCTGGAAGAGTTTGTCCGGCATCAAGGAACGGACGCAATGCTTTCTCTGCTCGATCGCTGCGACCTGTCCAAATACCAAGAGCCAGGCCGATAATCATTGTGAGCATGCATCCAACAATTGTCTGAGTAAGTGTCAACATTGCTTCATACCAAAGACCAGATACCACAATTGCCATTGCTAGAACAAAAGCCAATATCGCAGTTCTTGTTCCGCCAATAATGATGGCAAGAGCCACAATCATTCCAACCGTTACATACCAAGGAGATGCAGCAAGTTGTGTTTCGAGAGGATTGAGAATGGAATAGGAGATTAAGTCTTTAAAGCCAACGGTAAATATTGTGAGGTTTTCTAAAATCCAAGCCGTTACATTATTGGTAACTTTTGCCACCTGCGGTGCAATGGTGAATTCTTTTGGCCACACCGCTGCCCACAACATTGTGCGAGACATAAAGACAGATACAACTGCAAGAACTCCAGCAACTATCAAGGTAATGCGCTTTGTTTTAATCTGCTTCTCTGTCTCTGGGATAAAAGAATCTTGGCGCTTAGCTGCAGCGCTAGTGCTGCGATCGAGCAAAATCGCTAAGAAAACCACGGCAAAGCCAGCCACAAAGCCCTGCCCAACGTTTCGAATAATCAAGGCATCAATAACTGGCTTACCAAGTCCAGGTGCACCAATGAGAGCTGCGATCACAACAAATGAAACCGCGGCCATCACTGTTTGATTAATGCCAAGCACAATCATCTGCTTAGCCATTGGAATTTGAACTTTGGACAATTTTTGCATGTGCGTCGAGCCCATTGACTCAGCAGCTTCAACGGGAGCTTGGTTCAAATTTCTAATCGCATGGCTTGTAATACGAATGGCGATTGGAATGGAATAGATCATCGTTGCAATCGTTGCCGAAGCAGCACCAATCATAAAGACCAGTGCGATTGGTGCCATATAAACAAGAGTCGGCAAGATTTGAGCTAAATCTAGAAAGGGCGTGAATATCTTTAAGACCCGATCTGATAAACCTGCCCATATTCCAAGCGGGATTCCTATTGCCAACGAAAGAAGTACTGCAGCCAAAGTCATTGCAATTGAGTCCATAGTGAACTGCCACATTCCCAGTGCGCCGCATGCAACTAGAAGTGAAACTGATAAGAGCGCAGTTCGCCATTGGCTCGTTGCATAAACTGCAAAGGCAACAATGGCCACTACACCTAACCAACCAATGATTGGAATAACTGAGTTCGGTGCTGGGACTGCGATGAGATTTCTGATCATTTGGACAAAGCCATCAATTGCCCCACGAATCGGATTAAAGAAATAAATGAATGCAGGGCTCTCTGTTCGATTTCCGCGAAGATCTAAAGCTTTTTCACCGACAAATCTGGTGAATGCAGTGTTCTCATAGGTGGCTATCTGCAATGTATGTGTGCCATTAAGTAATCGGCCGAGCAAAATCCACAGTGTTACTGACGCAAAAAGAAGATAGGACTTACGAATCTTCATTAAGCGCCACCAGAAATTAACCGCAAAACATCCTCACTAGAGACAATTCCAAGGGCAGTGCCATTGTCATTGACCCGTACTGGTTTGTGGGATTGCAAAATTACTTGCGCGGCATCGCGAATGATCGTGTTGCCTGCAAGTTCAGGTCCATCTGTTGCATCGCCTGGCTCAGCTTTTCTAGCTAAGTGCTTCAAAGTCAGAACATGGGACTTAGCTATATCGCGCACGAAATTAGCAACGTATTCATCGGCTGGGTTTGCAACTAGATCTTCAGGTGTACCGATTTGAACAATTGCACCATCTCGCATGATTGCGATGCGATCTCCTACCTTTACCGCCTCAGATAAATCGTGAGTAATAAAGACCATTGTCTTACCAAGTTCGTGATGCAATCGAATAATTTCCTGTTGCATATCGCGGCGAATCAATGGATCAAGAGCGCTAAATGGTTCGTCTAAGAACAAAACTTGTGGATCTACTGCGAGTGCTCGGGCTAAACCAACGCGCTGTTGCATTCCACCCGATAATTGCTCTGGATAGGCATTTGCATAACCTTGTAACCCGACGAGTTCGATAACTTCGTTGGCACGCGCATGGCGTGCATCCTTCTTAACGCCATTGATTTCTAATGAATAGGCAATGTTGTCGATTACCTTGCGATGTGGAAGCAAACCAAAATGCTGAAAAACCATAGAGAATCTTGTTTTGCGTAATTCGCGAAGGCGCTTGTCATCAACTTTTAAAATGTCTTCGCCTTCAAATTGCATTTGTCCCTGTGTTGGTTCAATAAGGCGAGTCATGCAACGAACAAGGGTTGACTTACCTGAACCAGAAAGACCCATCACAACGAAAACTTCGCCAGGTGCCACGTCAAATGAGACATCACGAACTGCAATTGTGTTTCCTGTTTTTGCTCTTAATTCTGTGCGAGAGAGTGAGGCATCAGGTGAACCAATAACTTTTTCAGGATTATTTCCGAAAACTTTCCATACATTTTGTACAGAAATCATTGGTGCTACTGAGCTCATGTACTCTCCCCTAATTTTTTTCTACTTACTGTGGATCGGCGAACCATCCGGAACGCGCAGGCTCATTGTTGGTCCAAATGTGTTTTATTTCAAGGTATTCATCCAATCCGGCCTCACCTAATTCGCGACCGACGCCTGAAGCTTTAAATCCGCCCCACTCTGCCTGCGGGCGATATGGGCCGAAATCATTGACCCAGATAGTTCCGTGGCGAAGCGCAGCGGCCACGCGATTGGCGACTTTTTTATCATCACACCACACGGCGCCAGATAATCCATAAATAGTGTCATTTCCAAGTGCGATTGCTTCATCAACGCTTTCAAAGGTTTCAATCGTCATGATTGGGCCAAATGATTCGTCCTGCACGCAATTCATTTTTGATAAGCAATTATCGATAACTGTTGGAGGAAAATACCAACCTTTATTTAAGTCTTCGCGATCGATACGAGAGCCGCCGATCAAAATTGTCGCACCATCTTTTACGGCGTCCTGCATGTACGTCTCAACTTTACCCAAGTGCTCTTTGCTTATCAGTGGACCGGTTTCAGTGCGTGGATCTTCTGGCCCACCAACATAAATAGCTTTTGCACGGCGCACGATTTCTGCAACAACTCTGTCATGAATAGATTTTTCAACCAGCACGCGAGTACCGGCAGAACAGACCTGGCCTGAGTGCAAGAAAGCTCCAGTAACTGCGTTATCAATTGCTGCATCAATTTTGCTATTTTCAAAAATAATGTGTGGATTCTTGCCACCAAGTTCGAGTGCAACTTTCTTAACTGTTTGCGCCGCAGTCGCCATGATGCGACGACCTGTAATTAATCCACCAGTAAATGAAACCAAATCAACTCGTGGATCCTCCGTCAACGGTGCACCAGCTGTGGCACCTGCTCCACAAATTAAGTTTGCAACACCTTGTGGTAATCCTGCTTCTTCAAGTAACTTCATTAAATGAATCGCAGTAGATGGTGATAACTCACTTGGTTTAACGATGAATGAGCATCCTGCTACAAGTGCTGG
>WLRX01000081.1 GCA_009706135.1 Actinomycetota bacterium | reverse complement strand
CTACTCACCGGCATCGCAATTATTACAATGGTCTTTGGTTCACTAGTTGCTATTGCACAACGCGATGTAAAGCGCATGCTTGCTTACTCATCTATCGCACACGCAGGTTTCTTACTCACCGGTGTCATTTCGTTAAATAAGGCTGGTCTTGATGCAAGCATTTATTACTTATTTGCATACGGCATAGCAACAGTCGGTGCATTTGCTGTGGTGACACTTGTTCGAGATAGCGCAGGCGAAGTAACTGATCTCAATCGTTGGGCTGGTCTTGGAAAACGTTCACCATGGGTTGCAACATCATTTGCAACTTTCCTACTTGCCTTTGCTGGTATTCCACTAACGAGTGGATTTATTGGAAAGTTCTCAATTTTCTCAGCAGCCTATGAAAGTGGCTCAAGGTCAGTAGTTATTGCTGGCGTTCTCTCTAGTGCGATTGCCGCCTTTTTCTACATTCGCGTAATTGTCTTGATGTTCTTCTCTGACCCACTAGAAGATGCAACCAGTGTTGTTATTCCTTCGATGCTTACTCGCATCACAGTTTTGTTTGCTGTCGTTGTCACAATCTTCTTGGGAGTCTTCCCATCCCCACTTCTAGATTTCATCAGTAACATCGCGATTTTTATCCGCTAATGGCGTCGCTGGGAATTCCCGAGATCTCGCCAGAGTTTGAGGCGCAACTCTCCGACGGGCTTTCAAAAGTAGAAGCTCGTTTGCGCGAACAAATTGTTGGTAAGTACCCGCTCGTTATTGAAACCTCTCGCCACCTTGTTGATGCAGGTGGAAAAAGACTTCGTCCGTTACTCACACTCATTGCATCTCATTACGGAGAACCAAGTCGTTCGCACGTTATTGATGCCGCAGTTGTCTGCGAATTAACCCACCTCGGTACTTTGTATCACGATGATGTAATGGATGAAGCCCCACTTCGTCGTGGAGTTATGAGCGCCAATACTCGTTGGACTAACTCTGTCGCCATCCTGACCGGTGATTATCTCTTCGCAAAAGTTTCAGACTTGCTTGCCGACATGGGCGCAGAAGCTGTGCGCTTACAAGCACGAACTTTTGAACGCCTTGTTATTGGGCAAATAATGGAGACCCAAGGTCCGAGTGCCGGGGTCGATGCGCTAGAGCACTATCTCAATGTTGTTGCAGATAAAACCGGATCGCTCATTGCAACTAGCGCACGCTTTGGTGCACTTGTTTCAGGAGCACCTCGCGACATCATGGAAACTCTTACAACTTTTGGCGAAAAGATGGGCGTTGCATTTCAATTAGCTGATGACGTCATTGATATTTCAAGTGAATCCTTCGAGTCAGGTAAAACTCCCGGAACAGATTTACGTGAAGGAATTCCAACGCTAGTAACTCTTAATGTTATGAAATCACATGATTCAGCTGACGCCGAACTTCGTCACTTACTTAGTGGTCCTATTGAAGATGAAGCAACAGTTGCACAAGTTTTGCGCGAACTTCGATCTCATAAAGCACTCGATGAATCACGCTCTCAATTGATTTCAATTGCTAAAGAAGCACGCGCTGCACTCGGTCCGCTACCGGTTGGCGCGCCAACAGGTGCGTTGTTATCCCTGTGCGACGCTGTTATTGACCGTACGGCCTGATTTAAGCAGATCAACCGCTAGCGTTATTAGCGCTGCCCAAATAATCATAAATCCAACCCAACGCGCTGTTGGCATATCTTCGTGACGAACCCACACACCAATTGAGAATTGAATGGTTGGTGTGATGTATTGAAGTAAACCAATAATGGTAAAGGGCAGACGAGTTGTTGAACCGTTAAATAATAAGAGTGGAATCGCAGTCACAACACCAGCGCCGATGAGCAATATAGATAATCCAATAGATGATCCGAGTTGACCAGTTCCATTGAGTCCGATGTAGATCAAATAACCACCGTAAAAAGGTAGTGAAAGCAATGTTTCAATAGCCAAACCTTCAAGTGCTCCAAGGTTGAGTTGTTTCTTTACAAGACCGTAAGAACCCCAAGAAAACGCTAGTGCCAAAGCAATCCATGGAAGACGCCCATAATCAATGGTTAAGACGATTACACCTAGTGCACCAAAACTAACTGCCGTCCATTGAAGTTTGCGCATCTTCTCGCGCAACATAATGACACCAAAAGCAATGATGATTAGCGGGTTGATGTAATACCCAAGTGCAGTTTCAACAACGTGCTCATTGTTTACTCCCCAGATATAAACGAGCCAATTAACTGAAATCAGCCCCGCAGCAAGTAATAAGCGAAAAAAGACTCTTGGATTTTTAAGTAGTGCGTATGTGCTCTTAAGTTGCTTAGCAATTCCAAGTGCAACTAAACAGAAAAAAAGCGACCAGACAGCACGGTGAGACACAATTTCCATTGGGTTAGCTGGTTGTAAAAGTGGCCAGTACAAGGGGAATGCGCCCCACAAGGTGTACGCAGATACACCGAAGATTAAGCCGGTTTTATATCTAGTCAATTAGCGGAAATTCGTAAATTGAACTGCAAAGTCCCATGCGCCATCTTTGACAAGTGCCATGGCTGTTTGTAAATCATCGCGACTCTTGCTTGTGACGCGAAGTTCATCTCCTTGGATCTGAGTCTTAAGTGACTTTGGTCCATCATCGCGCAGAAACTTGGCAACTTTTTTAGCATTCTCCGTTGAGATACCTTCTTTAAGGGGTGCAGCAATCTTGTAAATCTTTCCACTCAGTTGTGGCGCCCCAGCATCTAAATGCTTAAGAGAAACACCGCGTTTAATCATCTTGTCTTTAACAACATCTAGGGCGGCCTTAGCACGTTCTTCTGTATCTGCTTCGATACTAATTACATCGCCTTTGAGTTCGATTGAAGAACCTGTGTTCTTAAAATCAAAGCGAGTATCGATTTCGCGGATTGCTTGATTAATCGCATTATCTAACTCCATGCGATCTATCTTGGATGTGATGTCAAAACTGCTATCAGCCATTTGCTCATCTTATCTTCTCACCCGAAAAGTTATGAAATTTCTGGATTCGTAGACTAGATTTTCACCATGTTTCGAGTACGTCTGTGCCTCTTACTCTTGGTGCTCAGTGTTCTCCCAATTTCACAATCACAGGCAGCTGACGTTGTATATCCCGGCGATCGACCATTTACATTGGTTTTGCCAAGTAATTATCAACCTGGCACCCCTGCCGCATTAATCATTGCTCTACATGGATACACAGCAAATACTCCATATGCCGATAGTTATTTCCAACTAAGCAAAGTGGCCGATCAAAAAGGAATTTTGACTATCTATCCAAGCGGAAGCAAAGATTCCAACGGATATCTTTTCTGGAATGCAACACCTGCTTGTTGTAACTTTGATTCGAGCACAGTTGATGATGAAGCGTATTTATTAAGCATTATTGATTCAGTTTCCAGAGATTATCCTGTAGACCCTGCTCGTGTTTACATTATTGGTCATTCAAATGGCGGATTCATGGCTCATCGAATGGCGTGCAATCAATCAGATCGGATTGCCGCAATTGTGAGTTTGGCGGGCGCGACTTATTCAAATACTCGAAGTTGTAAACCGACATCACCGGTTAGTGTCTTGGAAATCCACGGCACGAACGATGCTGTCATCACATATACAGGTGGTTACTTATTCAACAATGCTTATCCATCTGCAAGAAAGACGATAAATCTCTGGGGCAGGATAAATGCGTGCGGTAAAAAACCTTATCGAGTTCTTCCACGACTGGATCTAGATCGTAAATTACCTGGAGCCGAAACCACAGTCCTGAGATTCAAAGGGTGCAAAACAGGTGCTATCTCTGAAATGTGGACCATAAATAAAGGAAAACACTCACCGGAGATCTCTGCTAAGTTTGCTGAAAGCGTTGTTGGATTCCTACTAAATCATCCAAAGAAGAGTGCATGAAAAAAATAGTTGTTTTGTCTTTAATGGGACTACTCAGTTTCGCAATACCACCTGCTCTTGCTCACTCAGAATTGGTTTCATCTAACCCAAGTACATCGGCAAACATTCAACAATTACCAGAACAGATCGAACTTGAATTCAATGAAGAATTACTGAATATAGGTACTGGAAATTCAATTTCGATTATGACTCCAAGTGGTGAAGATATTGGTATGGGAGAAACAAGTACGGAGGGTGCAAAAATTACACGCTTGCTCAATACAACTTCTGAGACTGGCGAATTTGCGGTTATATATCGAGTTGCATCTGCTGATGGTCACGTTCTTAAAGGAAGTTTTATATTTAATTTAAATGAAGGCATAGTTCCAATAACGCAGAATGAAAATGCAGCAGAACCAGAATCTGGATCAAATCTTCTTGTTAATTCCGTCATAGGAATCTTTGCCTTCGGAGTGCTTCTCTTAATTGAGTTGGCTCGGCGCTCACGAAAGCGACGAATTACCTCTGCCGATTAATTTGAGGTAATCTTCACCCGCCGTTAAACGTTCGACCTTGGCGGGTTGCCCGAGCGGCCAATGGGAGGGGACT
>WLRX01000080.1 GCA_009706135.1 Actinomycetota bacterium | reverse complement strand
GGTCGGATACTTCGGCGTTCTGCCAGGCGACCTGGCTTAGATCTTTCGATCATTTACAGTTGCGGGACAGCGCCGGAATTTAACCGGACTTCGCTAGACACAACGCCACTTACTCTTTAGGCATTTTTAGTTTCCTAATTGGCAAGCGAGTGAAAATTAACAGTGAAATACTATTTAATCAAGAAGCGACGAGAATCAATGTATGAAGTGGGCCCAGACGGGCTCGAACCGTCGACCCACGGATTAAAAGTCCGTTGCTCTACCGACTGAGCTATAGGCCCCAACTTTTACAACAATGTGCGCTCTAACTTAAGCGATCCACTTTTACTGATGTTTGCGAGAGTTTAGTGCATTCCCACCCATTACGAAAATGAGTCACTATTTATGCGGTTTTGGACCCTTGAAGCAGAAAATTCAAAGTTTTCCAGCGAGAGATTTCACAACTGTTGTTCTTGGCAAAACGAGCTGAAACTTTCTTGCCCTTCCAAGTTCCTTTAACCGTGGCAACTTCTGCGCTCTCGAATATCCCTGCACACATTTCAGCGGGATCTGGTTTCATAAAAGGATTCGACATTGCTGTCAGCAACTTGCATACGCCCTTTGCATTTTTCATGGTGCCAGCAGTTGGCTGACACTTCAAACTCCATTTTTGAACCTTTGACTCTGGAGTTTCTTGGTAGGTAATAGTTAAAGAGTTTTTAACCGCAGCGCTAGATGTTGGAATTGCCAACACTAAGTTTGCGGCGAGTGTAATGCTGAGAATGAGGGCACTTAAACTTTTTTTCATACTACCTTTCAGAATGTCCAAGGAAGATTATGCAATTGGTCCAACAGATGCGCTATTAAATGCCGCGGTTGTTGCAACTGCATTTACCGCTCTCACTTGTACACGAATAAAACGTGTTCGCATGTTGGTTGGCAGAGTGTAAGTTCGCGCAGTTGCATTGGCGATGTTGGTGTATGTGCCATTAAGCGAAGTCGCAGATTGCCACTGGTATGTGTATGTGGGAATAGGAAATCCGGTTGCGGTTGCATTGGCGGTCAAAATACTGTTAACGGCGAAAGCACCTGATGAAGAAATAGTCACTGCAGTGATTGCTGGTGCAATTTGAATTGCTGTAGATGCAGCACTTGTGACTGCGATTGCTGATCCACCCACATTGCTAGCACCAACAACAACTCTCAAGACTCTGCTTTGATCGGCGCTCACGGGCGTGTAGGAGCTTGCTGTAGCTAGAGCAATATTGGAAAACGGTCCGGCAGAAGTTGCTGCAATCTGCCATTGATACGAAAGAGTTATCGGTGTCGCACCCGAGACGCTGACAGTTGATGTTACTGCGCTGCCAACACGTGGGTTTGTCGATATTGCTACTGAAGAAATCGTCGGTGGTGGGCAAGCTAAGGCGGGTGCCGTAGATGTAGCAAGTAAATTATTTGGCGAACCTGTGCCAGAAGATGTTACAGCCCCACATGTTGAGTTATTAACGAGTGAATCTCGAATTTGTTGTGGTGTGGCAGTTTTGTTCACTTCAAGTAATAGAGCAGCAGCGCCAGCAACATGTGGTGATGCCATTGAAGTACCACTAATGGTTGCCGTAGCGGTGTTGCTAGCGCCAATCCAACTGGACGTGATGCTTGATCCAGGCGCAAAAATATCTAAGCATCTTCCAAAATTACTGTACGCAGCTCTGTTATCACGGATTTCAGATGCTCCAACAGTTATGGCGTTTGGTGCGCTTGCGGGTGAAGATAAACATGCATCTAAATTATCGTTTCCAGCGGCAACTGCAACAACAACTCCATCTGCAATCAAATTAGCAATTGCAGTGTTAAGTGCATTTGATAACCCGCCGCCTAAACTTAGATTTGCTACGGCAGGAATACCAGCTTGGTGGTGTGAAATAACCCAATTAATTCCTGCAATAACTCCTGAAGTTGTACCCGAACCCGTGCAGTCCAAAACGCGCACCGGGATGATAGTCACTCCTTTAGCAACACCAGATGTAGATCCACCTATTGTTCCTGCAACGTGAGTTCCATGACCGTTGCAATCGTTCGTATTAGTGGGCGAAACATTTACCGAGGTTGTCGTATTTGCAGCAAAATTCTGTCCTGCACTTACTCTTCCAGTGAATTGCGTGTGCGTTGAAAGTAAGCCTGTATCAATGACATAAGCACTCACACCTTCACCATTTGAAGTATAAGAATATGAAGTGGATAAAGGCAAACCTCTTTGATCTATTCGATCTAATCCCCATGTCGCACTAGTTTGTACAGTTGGATTTACTGTTATTAAGTTTGCGTAAACTGGTGCATCTTTTTCTGCATACATGAACTTGGGGTTCTTTTTTAAATCACTTAATTGAGCTTGTGTGAAATCCCCAACTACGCCTTTAAATCCCTGCGTAAAAGTTGCATGAACTTTAATTCCTTTGCTTCTAAAGTCATTGGATTCGCCTTGAACGTCTTCGTCATTGGAAAAACTAACTATGTATCTTTCGGTAGCCGTATTTGAATTACCAGCTTGTGCAACTTCAATTCCACCAAAAAGAATTCCAAATATTGCAAGGATTGCTAATGACTTCTTTTGAACCAAACGAATCACGGATATTCTCACATTCTGATTAGGGTCAAAGTTTACTTTAGAGATTCGTTTCTTGCCAAAGCGACTCAGCGCCCCTTTGAGGCTCGCATCAAGCGGTCTCGTATTGCTATTGCGATCCCGTCACCGCTGGGTTGAATGACTGCGATGGTGGTGAGACCTTGGGAGTCTCCATCTCGAAGTGCGGCATAAAGAATCTGTGCGAACTCATCTGTGGTTCGTGGTGAGGCCAACCGAATTGCACCAGGTGGTGTTGCAATATCTGCGGGTGCAATAAATCCTTGCCCAGAAGTTGCCTGAACATCCAGAAGAACTTGTGCATTCGGTGAATAGTGTTTTTCAAGTGAACCACTGACTCGGATATCTGAAACGCTGTTTTCATTTATGTGCATTCCAGTGCACTTTTCAATCATGGGCTGTGTAATCGCGCCGGGACGTAATATTTGTGGCGCATCTCCGGTGCAATCAATGATTGTTGATTCCAGTCCTACTTGTGCGGCACCGCCATCTAGTATCAAATCTTGTTCAGATAAATATGTACCAATTTCTTCACGCACGGCTGCCGCCGTTGTTGGTGAAACATGACCAAAGCGATTTGCCGAAGGCGCCGCGATTGCGTGCACTCCGATTTTCTTGCACTCCTTAAGTAACTCCAACGCCAATGCGTGATCCGGCACTCGAAGTCCAACTGTGTCTTGTCCGCCTGTAACAAAATCTTTTGCGTTCTCGCTTCGCTTAACAATCAAGGTCATAGGTCCCGGCCAAAATTCACGCGCGAGCGCTAATGCGTACTCTCTTACCGAGCTGGCCCAATAAGTAATCTCGTTTATGGATGCAATGTGAAGTATCAATGGATGATCTTGCGGGCGGCCTTTTACTTGGTAAATGCGCCCAACTGCTTTCTCGTTGCCTGCATCTGCACCAAGTCCATAAACAGTTTCCGTAGGAAATGCAATAAGGGCGCCGTTTTTAAGCACTCGTGCATTTTCTACTTGGCTCACCTGCGTATTCTCTCATTATTTTCACAGAGATAAAGAAGTACACTTGAGCCTATGAAAACCACACAAATGAAGAAGTTCGCGGTCCTAGCCATTGCTCTTTCCTTAATTGGAGGCGTGGCATTTGCACCTGCCTCATTGGCAGCAGCGCCCACACGATCCATCTCAGTAAATGCCGAAGGAACTGTGAAGGTCACACCTGATGCTGTGCGAATGAGTGCAACTGCAACCATGGTGTCAGCAAGTAATAAGGAAGCACTTGCAGCCACTGCAAAAACTGCGGCGGCAGTCCGTGCGGCTCTTCTAGATAATGGTGTGACGAATTCCAATATCGCAACGCAATCAATTACTTCATATCCTGAGTACAGCTACACACCAGATGGTGGATCAAAGCTCATTGGTTATCGCGCATCACAATCATTTGTTGTAACAATTAAGAATGCAGCGAACGCTGGCGCAGTAGTAGACGCTGTTGTTGCAGCTGGTGGAGATAATTTACAAATAACTGGAGTTTCACCATTTGTTCTTGATTCAAGCAAAGCATCTCTGTCTGCTCGCACAGTTGCTGTTAAGAATGCACGCGCTAAAGCGTTGTCATATGCAAAGTTGTTAGGTGTAAAACTCGGACGTGTAATCACGTTGACTGAAACCAACGGACCATCTGCGTATCCAATAATGTCGATGGCTAAGGATTCAGTTGGTAACACCGTGATTGATCTTGGCCAGCAAGATGTAACGGTCTCAATTTCAGTTAAATGGGCTATTAATTAGCGCATAAATACCGGCAGTTTGGTCGCACGCTAGCTACAAGGTACGATTTGCGAGCCTCAAACGTCCCCATCGTCTAGGGGCCTAGGACATCGCCCTTTCACGGCGGTAACACGGGTTCGAATCCCG
>WLRX01000008.1 GCA_009706135.1 Actinomycetota bacterium | reverse complement strand
TTCAATGACGCACAACGTCAAGCAACAAAAGAAGCTGGCGAAATTGCTGGTCTTAATGTGCTTCGCATCATTAACGAACCAACAGCCGCTGCGCTCGCATACGGTTTAGATAAGGCTGATAAAGAACAAACCATTCTGGTCTTCGACTTAGGTGGTGGAACATTTGACGTTTCATTACTAGAAATCGGTGACGGAGTTGTTGAAGTTAAAGCAACTAATGGAGATAACAACTTAGGTGGAGATGATTGGGATCAAGCACTCGTTGATCACTTAGTTACAACATTTGGTTCCAAAAACGGAATTGATTTAACTAAGGACAAGATGGCGATGCAACGTGTTCGTGAAGCTGCTGAAAAAGCAAAGATCGAACTCTCATCATCACAGAGTGCATCAATTAACTTGCCATACATCACAGTAGATGCTGAAAAGAATCCACTGTTTATGGATGAAACAATCACCCGCGCTGATTTCCAAAAACTCACAGCAGCTCTACTAGAGCGTTGCAAGAAGCCTTTCCAAGCAGTTCTTAAAGATGCTGGAATTCCTATTGCAAAAATTCAAAGCGTTGTACTTGTTGGTGGTTCAACTCGTATGCCAGCAGTTGTGGATCTTGTCCGCGAATTAACTGGTGGGAAAGAACCTAACAAGGGCGTAAACCCTGATGAAGTTGTTGCAGTTGGTGCGTCACTACAGGCAGGTGTTCTTAAGGGAGAAGTTAAGGACGTACTTCTTTTGGATGTAACACCACTCTCACTTGGTATCGAAACCAAGGGTGGCGTGATGACACGTTTGATCGAACGCAACACAACTATTCCTACAAAGCGTAGTGAAATCTTTACAACTGCTGATGATAATCAGCCAGCTGTGCAGATTCAGGCTTACCAAGGCGAGCGTGAAATGGCTGCCTATAACAAGAAGTTGGGCATGTTCGAATTAACAGGACTTCCACCTGCACCACGCGGAATTCCACAGATCGAAGTGACATTCGATATCGATGCAAACGGAATTGTTCACGTTTCTGCAAAAGATCTCGGAACTGGAAAAGAACAGAGTATGACTATTACAGGCGGTTCTGCGCTTTCCAAAGAAGAAATCGAACGCATGATGGCAGATGCCGAATCACACGCTGAAGAAGATCGTCAACGTAAAGAGGAAGCTGAAATCCGTAACACCGGAGATTCACTTGTCTACCAAACTGAAAAGTTCTTGGCAGATAACGCTGACAAGTTCACTGAAGGCGAATCACTCGAGAAGAAAACTGAAACCGAGGCAGCACTTACTGAACTTAAGACAGCACTCGGTGGTGCAAACTTTGAGATGATTAAATCTGCAACGGAGAAAGTCTCAACTCTTAGCCAAGCGCTCGGCGCTGCTTTGTACGCAGCTAACGCTGCACAAGCAACACCGGATGCACCGGCTGAAGAGGGCGTTGAAGACGCAGAGATCGTTGAAGAAGCGTAATGTCTGAAGACATTAGCGTTGAAGAAGTTGTAACAGAGGCTGCACCGGATCAGGAAACTGATCCGGTTGCAGCACTTACATCTGATTTACAACGACTACAAGCAGAGTATGCAAATTATAAAAAGCGTGTAGAACGCGACCGCGCTCTTGCACACGAGCTTGCGATTGGTTCTGTGCTCGCTGAATTTCTCTCAGTCCTAGATGACATTGATCGTGCGGAATCACATGGCGAACTCAGCGGTGGATTTAAAGCCGTTGCTGATCAAATTAATACCGTCACAGCGCGCATCGGTTTAGAAAAATACGGCACAGAAGGTGAAGCCTTTGATCCAAATATCCACGAAGCACTAATGCATGACACTTCGGCAGAAGTTACCGTGCCAACTGCATCGAAGATTTTGCAACCAGGATATAAATTTAAAGAGCGCATCCTGCGCCCTGCTCGCGTAACAGTGACAGATCCAGAGAGCTAAGAGAAAACAGTGGCCGCTAAAGATTTATACGAAAAGGATTTTTATAAAATCTTGGGCGTATCAAAGTCCGCGACCCCTGATGAAATAAAGAAGAAATATCGAACTCTTGCGCGTGAATTACACCCAGATAAGACCAAGGGCGATGCAAAGCGAGAAGAAGAGTTCAAGGCTGTCTCTGAGGCTTATGACATCTTGTCCGATGTAAAGAAGAAAAATGAATACGACGAAGCACGATCACTCTTTGAACGTGGCGGATTTCGTGCACCTACAGGCGGACAAAATTTCCAAGGTGGAGATTTTGGTGACATGTTCGGTGGCGGAAACCCACAAGATATTTTTGCAAATTTATTTGGCGGAGGTCGACGTGGTCCACGTAAAGGACAAGATTTACAGACTGAATCAAAGATTTCATTTCGTGAATCTGTATTTGGTACAACATTAGAACTTCGATTATCTACAGATGGATTGCCTGCGCAAAATATTACGGCGCGCGTTCCTGCAGGAGTAAATGATGGTGCAAAAATTCGCGTTAAAGGAAAAGGTGCCACAGGTGAAGCTGGTGCTGGAGATTTATTTATATTGCTTCATGTAAAGCCACACCCTATTTTTTCGCGTAAAGGCGAACACATCACCATGACTTTGCCCGTGACATTTACTGAAGCGGCGCTCGGTGCTGACATAAAAGTGCCAACAATTGCAGGAGATGATGTCACTGTGCGTCTTGCACCAGGAACACCTAATGGCCGGGTGCTTCGTGTTAAAGGTCGCGGCATACATAAAGGTGGAACAACAGGAGATTTACTTGTCACGGTAGAAGTTCAAGTACCGCGTCACACAGAAGGCAAAGCTGAAGAAGCGTTGAAAGCTTTTGCAGAAGCCACATCACATGAAGATGTGCGTGCAGAATTTATTGCAAAGGCATCTCAATGAGCAACGAAAACACAACTCAACCTGATGACGACGCAGCGCTCTATGTAATTTCAATCGCTGCAGAGCTATCTGGCCTACATCCACAAACGCTTCGTCAATACGATCGCATGGGCTTAGTTTCACCGGAGCGCGCCACAGGTCGCGGACGCAGATATTCATTACAAAATATTGCCTCGCTGCGAACTGTGCAAAGACTCATCGGTGAAGGAATTAACCATGCGGGAATTAAACGCATCATCGAATTGGAATCTGCGATGGCAAACATGGCAATTGAAGTTGCCCACCTTCGTGTTGAAGTAGATGCACTCCTCAAGGAGAATCCTCCAAAGGGCCTTGCTATACGGCGCAAAAACCCAGTAATTGTTTACAAAGAAGAGCAATAAAAATAGATAGGCTCGCACCATGAGCACCCGCGAGCAGTTAAAAGAACAGATAATTTCCAAGGCCGTTGTACACGGCAAAGTTATTCTGTCTTCTGGAAAAGAAGCTGATTACTACGTTGACCTTCGTCGCGTGACATTGGATTCTGTTGCAGCGCCATTAGTTGGTCAAGTAATGTTGGATTTAACAAAAGATTTAGATTACGAAGCAGTTGGTGGACTGACATTAGGTGCAGACCCTGTTGCTACAGCGATGATGCACATTGCTGCCAAACAAGGAAAAAAGATAGATTCATTTGTTGTTCGCAAAGCAGAGAAAGCTCACGGATTACAACGCCGCATCGAAGGTCCAGATGTTGTTGGCAAAAGAGTTTTAGCCGTCGAAGATACTTCAACAACTGGTGGTTCAGTTCTTACTGCAGTTGAAGCGCTAATAGAAGCCGGCGCAATTGTTGTTGGTGTTGCTGTAATTGTTGAACGTGGAGCAGAACCAAAGATCAGAGAAGCGGGATATGAATACCGTGCCGCTTTTCAGTTAGCAGACTTAGGTTTGTAAATTAACTGTGGTGTTTTTTAGTCTGTCGCTCACGGAATATCTCAATTACAACCGGAATTAAAGATAGAACAACGATTAAGCCAACAATTGGCAAGATATATTTATCAACTGAGCCCTCTAGTTTTTCTCCCAGGATGTAACCTAAGAAAATCACGGATTGTGTCCAGATAATTCCGCCAATAAAGTTCCAGATAAAGAACGTGCGAGCTGGGATTTTTACGATTCCACACAATGGATTAATCAACGTTCTTACGAATGGAACAAAGCGGGCCAAGATGATTGCGCGGCCTGTGCCATATTTACGGAGCCATTTTTCAGTTGCGATTACTCGTTTGTGGTTAAAGAAACGTCCATCAGATCGATCAAATAATTTGCGCCCGTATGTCGCGCCAAAGAAATGGCCAGTTTGTGCGCCAAGGATTGCTGCAATTGGTGCGCCGATAAATAGTGCTACTGGATCCAAAGCTGCTCCACCTAAAATTGCAGCACCTGAACCAGATGCTGCAATACCGGCGATGAAAAGAAGTGAATCGCCGGGGAAAGCCAGGCCGATCAAGAGCCCGGTTTCAGCAAAAATAATTGCTAGAACTCCAATTAATCCAAGGTCTCCAACAATTGAATGGGCATCAAAGAGGGTCGAGAGATTCATGGCTTCAGCCTAGAGGGGCGCCTAATAGATAGGTGTATTTGCGTTTTTTGGGGGCGGTGTGCGTAGACTGCTACAACTTTGTGGGCCAATCGGGCCCTATTGCTCCTGGAGGAGACAACATGCGAGCTGCCAGCTCCCAATCACTAGTGACCGTAGAAGGCTCAAACCTGAACTACGTCTACGCCGTTCTAGCAATTTCATTGATCGCCCTAGGCATCGCCTGGGCACTTCGCGCCCAAGTATTGGCGCAGAGCGATGGCACAGCCAAGATGCGTGAAATCGCAGAAGCAGTTCAGGAAGGTGCAGCGGCATATCTCGCGCGCCAGTTCCGAACACTTTCATACTTTGTAGGAATTGTTTTTGTTCTTCTCTTTGCACTCCCTGGAGATATGGACATCCGTATCGGGCGTTCAATCTTCTTCTTACTCGGTGCAGGATTCTCTGCTCTCGTTGGCTATAACGGTATGTGGCTTGCTGTTCGTGCAAATGTTCGTGTTGCAGAAGCAGCTCGTAATAAGAATGGCGAAAAAGCAGTGCAGATCGCTTTTCGTACCGGTGGCGTAGTTGGTATGACAACTGTTGGTCTTGGATTAGTTGGTGCATCCCTTGTTGTAATTATCTACCGTGAAAATGCACCAGCCGTTCTTGAAGGATTTGGTTTTGGTGCTGCGATGCTCGCGATGTTTATGCGCGTGGGTGGCGGAATCTTTACAAAGGCTGCAGATGTTGGCGCAGACCTCGTTGGTAAAGTAGAAAAAAATATTCCAGAAGATGATCCACGTAACGCTGCAACAATCGCAGATAACGTTGGAGATAACGTCGGTGACTGTGCCGGCATGGCAGCCGACCTCTTTGAATCATATGCAGTAACACTTGTTGCAGCGTTGATTCTTGGTAAAGCAGCGCTAGGAGATGCCGGACTTATCTATCCATTGATCGTTCCTGCAATCGGAACCATCACTGCTGTAATCGGTATTTTCATTACACGTCTTCGCCCAACTGATAAGAATGCGATGCAAGCAATTAATCGTTCCTTCTTCATCTCTGCTCTTATCTCCGCAGTTCTCACAGGACTTGCAACATTTACATACTTGCCATCTGACTTTAAGTTACTTACTGGTCTTTCACCAGAAGCGATCATGTCCGCTGGAAATACAAACCCACGTGTTCTTGCATATGGCGCAGTATTAATCGGTATCGTGCTGGCAGCAGCTATTCAGGTTCTCACCGGCTTCTTCACAGAAGTTGGAAAACGTCCAGTAAATGATGTTGCTGCTTCCTCACAAACAGGCGCTGCAACGGTGATTTTGGCTGGTATTGCAGTCGGTTTTGAATCAGCTGTTTACAGTGCGATTCTTATTGCAACTGCTGTCTTCGGTGCATTCGCACTCGGTGGTGGATCGATTGTTCTTTCACTTCTTGCAATTGCACTAGCTGGTACTGGTCTTTTGACCACAGTGGGTGTCATTGTTGCAATGGATACCTTCGGTCCAATCTCAGATAACGCACAAGGCATTGCAGAAATGTCTGGAGACGTTAAAGGTGAAGGCGCACAAATTCTTACATCCCTTGATGCTGTTGGAAATACAACAAAGGCGATTACCAAAGGAATTGCAATTGCAACGGCTGTTCTTGCAGCAACTGCTCTCTTCGGTGCATTTACAGATGCAATCAAGAAAGCTGTTGAAGATGCAGGACAAGTTGCTGCAAACCTCGGTCTTGAATATCAAGGCGTTCTCGACGTTGCTAATCCACGTAACCTCGTTGGTTTGATTATCGGTGCCGCAGTTGTATTCCTATTCTCAGGTCTTGCAGTTAACGCGGTATCACGGGCTGCAGGTGCTGTTGTAATGGAAGTACGTAATCAATTTAAATTACATCCTGGAATCATGAAGGGCACTGAAAAGCCTGAATATGGCCGCGTTGTAGATATCTGTACACGAGATTCACTGCGCGAACTTGCAACACCTGGATTACTTGCAGTGATGGCACCAATTGCAGTTGGCTTCGGTCTCGGAGTTGGCGCACTCGGTGCATACCTTGCTGGCGCAATCGGCACCGGAACACTTATGGCTGTATTCCTATCAAACTCTGGTGGTGCGTGGGATAACGCTAAGAAGATGGTTGAAGATGGAAATTACGGTGGCAAGGGATCAGATGCCCACACTGCAACAATCGTTGGTGACACAGTCGGAGACCCATTTAAAGATACTGCTGGCCCTGCGATAAACCCACTTATTAAAGTGATGAACCTTGTTGGTCTACTTGTTACACCAGCAATCGTTTCACTTGCACTCGGTGGACACACAACTATCAACACAATCATCGGAGTTGTATCAGCACTGATTATTGTTGCGGCTCTTGTTCGAAACCGTCGTCAATCAACGTCGATCGAATATTAAAAACCGATAACTTCCCCGTTGTTAGGACTTCATGGCTAAAGAACTAAAAAAGCTGGTGATTGTTGAATCACCAGCTAAGGCACGCAAAATTGGCGGCTACCTCGGCGATGAATACATCGTCGAGGCTAGCGTCGGTCATATCCGTGACTTGCCTCAGCGCGCGGCGGATATTCCTAAGGAATACAAAAAAATTGCCTGGGCTAAAGAAGGTGTAGATATCGAAAATGATTTCGCACCACTTTATGTCATTAACCCAGACAAAAAAGCCAAGGTCGCCGAACTCAAAGAGTTAATGAAAGGCGCCGAAGAGTTATTGCTTGCAACAGATGAAGATCGCGAAGGCGAAGCAATTGCGTGGCACTTAGTTGAAGTCTTACAACCAAAAATTCCAATTAAGCGAATGGTTTTTAATGAAATAACAAAAGAAGCGATTCAAGCGGCAGTAGAGAACACGCGAGACCTCGACTATCACTTAATCGATGCACAAGAAACACGTCGCGTGCTCGATCGTCTCTACGGTTACAGACTCTCACCTGTTCTATGGAAAAAAGTTATGCCACGTATTTCAGCAGGCCGCGTGCAATCAGTTGCTACGCGCTTAATCGTGGAAAAAGAACGCGAACGAATGGCGTTTATTTCTTCTTCTTGGTGGGATTTAAATGCACAAACAGATCTTGGGTTCACCGCGCGCTTACTCACAGTAGATGGGAAAAAAGTTGCGGCAACCGCAGACTTTGGTGCAGATGGCTCCGTTAAAGAAAAATCACTTGCAAATATTTTGTTACTTGATGAAAAAGGTGCACGCGCACTCGTTGATTCACTTAAAGGAACACCATTGACAGTTAAGTCAATGGAAGAATCTCCACGCACTGAAAAACCAAAAGCGCCATTTACGACTTCCACACTTCAACAAGATGCTGGCTCACGTCTTGGTTGGGGCGCACAAATCACAATGCGCGTTGCACAACGACTGTATGAAAATGGTTACATCACATACATGCGTACGGATTCAATTAACTTATCCCAACAAGCAATCAGTGCAGCACGCGCATCTGCAAAAGCGTTATACGGCGCAGACCACGTTGCTGATGCACCACGTGTGTATCAAGGAAAGTCAAAGAACGCACAAGAAGCGCACGAAGCGATTCGCCCAGCAGGAGATTCATTTAAAACGCCTGGCGAATTAGCGCCAGAGCTTTCACGTGATGAATTCGCGCTGTATGACCTAATCTGGAAGCGCACTGTCGCATCACAAATGGCTGATGCTAAAAAAATGCAGATGCGCGTTGATTTTGATGCAACAACTAATGATAAAAAAGAGACAATCTTTCGCGCAAATGGATCTGTAATTACTTTCCCAGGATTTCTCGCTGCTTATGACGACATCGTCGAAGAAAAACCAGATGAAGAGTCAGAAGATAAGCGCTTACCTGCAATGACAGTCGGACAGGCAGTAAAAGTCAATGAATATAACTGCGAGGGCCATGAGACAAAGCCCCCTGCTCGTTACACAGAGCCAACACTTGTAAAGAAGTTAGAAGAGCTCGGCATCGGTCGTCCTTCAACCTTTGCATCCATTATTCAAACAATTCAAGATCGCGGATATGTTTATAAGCGCGGTCGCGCACTCGTTCCAACATTCTTAGCCTTCTCTGTCACAGGATTGTTAGAAACACACTTCACGAAATTAGTTGATTACGAATTCACAGCCAGCATGGAAGAAGATCTCGACAAGATCGCAGCTGGTGAAGCAGGCCGTGTTGATTGGTTGCGAGACTTTTTTTATGGACACGATGGGCAACCAGGACTAAACGAATTATCTGCAGATCTTGGTGCAATTGATGCGCGCGAAGTAAACACAATGCGCCTTGCACCAGATATCGAAATTCGTGTTGGTCGCTACGGTGCGTACTTGCAACAAGGTGAAGGTGAAACTCGCAAGCTTGCAAATATTCCAGAGACGATGGCGCCAGATGAGTTGACACTAGATGCAGCAATTGAAATTCTTGCAAAACCATCAGGAGAGCGCGACCTCGGCATTGATCCAATAACTAACTTGCCGATTATTGCTAAATCAGGACGCTTTGGTCCATACATCACAGAAGTTTTTCCAGTAGAAGTTGTGCCAGAAGGAGCTAAGAAAAAGCGCAAAAAAGCAGATGCTCCAAAACCAAAGACGGCATCACTACTTTCTACGATGACTCTCGATACCGTGACATATGAAGATGCAATTAGATTGCTTTCGCTACCACGCACATTAGGTACTAACAGCGCTGGCGATGACATCACTGTACAAAATGGTCGCTATGGTCCGTATTTAAAAGCTGGCGCCGATTCCCGCACACTCACATCAGAAGATCAGTTGTTTTCAATTTCATTAGATGAAGCACTAGAAATTTATTCGAAGCCAAAAGAGCGTCGCCGTGGTGTTGCAAAACCACCACTTAAAGAACTTGGAAAAGATCCCGCAACAGAAAAAGAAGTTATTCTTAAAGATGGTCGCTTCGGCATGTATGTCACAGATGGTGAAACAAATGCAACGCTTCGCCGTGGTGACACTCTTGAAGCCTTAACTCTTGATCGTGCACTCGAATTACTTGCAGGCCGACGTGCGTGGGAAGCAGAAAATGGACCATCTCCAAAGAAGTCTCGCAAGAAGGCGGTTGCAAAGAGTCCTAAGGCTAAGGCGCCATCTCTGACAAAGAACACAGTCAAAGCTACTGGTAAGAAGAAAGCCGCTAAGAAAGAATCATCTACATGAGTTCACTGCCAAGACCAGCCGCGCCCGCACAGGACGAGACGCGCGGTGTTCTGGCGATTCCAGCATTTCGAAAACTCTGGAACTCAATGGTTTTTTCTTCCCTTGGTGATTGGCTCGGATTACTCGCAACTACTGCGCTAGCGCAACAACTCTCGGGAGATAGTTATGCAAAGGCAAACTTTGCAATCGCTGGTGTATTTATTGCGCGCTTATTACCTTCAGTTTTCTTAGGACCAATAGCAGGTGTTATTGCAGATCGCTTTGATCGTCGCAAACTTATGGTTGTATGCGACATTTTGCGGACAGCACTTTATATTTCTATTCCAATCGTTCATAATTATTTCTGGCTCTACACCGCAACAATCTTGGTCGAGTGTATTACTCTCTTCTGGTCACCTGCCAAAGATGCATCAGTACCTAACCTTGTGCCACGCAACAAATTAGAAAGTGCAAATCAAGTTTCATTACTTGCCGCTTATGGAACAGCACCAATTGCTGCAATCATCTTCTCAATTCTTGCTCTTTTTAGCAGCGCACTCGGTGCACTCTTGCCATCCTTTGCAGGTAACGCGGTCGACATCGCTCTTTATATAAATGCAGCAAGTTTTGCCTTTGCCGCATACACAATTTGGGGATTACACGAGATACCAAAAGCAACTGCAGATAAGAAAGGTTCCGAAACTGGTGTTGCCAAATCACTCTTGCAAGGTTGGAAAGCAGTTTCTGAATCAAAAATTATTCGCGGTCTTATTGTTGGCATGGTCGGCGCCTTCGCTGCAGCGGGGGCAGTGATTGGTCTTGCACGTACATTCGTAGGCGACCTGGGCGGTGGTGAAGCTGCGTATGGAGTTCTCTTTGGTGCAGTCTTTACAGGCCTAGCACTTGGTATCGCAGCGGGACCAAAAGTGTTTGCGCAATTCTCACGTAGGCGTTTATTTGGCGCATCCCTTACAACTGCAGGCTTATTCCTCGTATTACTTGCACTGATTCCAAATTTAGTACTTGCGGTATTCATTGTTATTTTTCTTGGTGCGTTCTCCGGAATTTGTTGGGTTACAGGCTTCACTATGCTCGGTATGGAAGTACACGATGAAGTGCGCGGTCGCACTTTTGCATTCGTTCAATCACTTATTCGGGTCACATTGGTTGCGGTACTTGCGATCTCACCTCTTATTGCCGCCGCTTTCGGCCAACATACATATAAGTTTCAAAACACAGAGTTGACCTATAACGGCGCACAAATCACATTTCTTATTGCTGGATTCATTGCCGCAATTATTGGATCCATTTCATTTCAACAGATGAAAGATCGCCCTAATGTTTCATTATGGTCAGACATAACAAATGCAATTAAAGGTGAACTCGGTTCAATTACAGGCGCCCCAGTTCAAGGCATCTTCATCGCATTTGAAGGCGGAGAAGGAACAGGAAAATCAACGCAATCCAAATTACTAAAAAAATGGCTAGAGAAAGAGGGCGAAGAAGTTGTACTTTCTCGTGAGCCAGGTGGCACAGATTTAGGGCAAGGACTTCGAAAGATTTTGCTTGGACATGAAACCGGTGCAATCTCGCCCCGCGCAGAAGCGCTGTTATACGCTGCAGATCGCGCGCATCACGTTTTTTCAATCATTAGACCAGCACTTGATCGCGGCGATGTTGTGATTACTGATCGCTACTTTGATTCATCCATTGCTTACCAAGGTGCTGGTCGAGTTCTGGCACCAAATGAAGTCGCACGTATTTCTCGGTGGGCTACAGAATCACTCTTTCCAACGCTAACAATAATTATTGATATGCCTGCAGAAGTCGGCCTTGGCCGACTCAAGAGTCACGATCGTCTTGAAGCCGAACCATTAGCGTTTCACGAACGTGTACGTACTGAATTCTTACAAATTGCCGCCCTTGATCCAGAACGTTATTTGATTGTTGACGGTCTACAAGAAGTTGATGAGATTCATGCACAAATTGTTGAGCGAGTCAGTGAATTGTCTTTGCTAAAGCGTAATGTGCGAGATGCTGATGGTAATCGTCTGCTTAAACCAATTCGCCGGGTAATGAAGAAGAAATAGAAAAATGAACGTCTTTGACTCACTTGTCGGACAAGAACATCTAATCGCAAAGTTGCAAGGTGCGATTCAATCTGCAAAAAACAACGAAGAAACACAAGAGATGACACACGCATGGGTTTTTACTGGACCACCCGGTAGCGGTCGTTCCAGTGCAGCTATTGCATTTGCACAAGCACTTGTTTGTCCCACACTCGGATGCGGCACTTGCAATGCATGTTTGTCAGCTGCAAATGGTGGACATCCCGACGTCGAAATTATTCGTACAGAAGGTTTGTCTATAAAGATTGATGAAGTTCGAGAACTACTTACACGTGTTGCGTGGGCGCCTTCTATGGGTGGATGGCGAGTTGTTGTAATGGAAGATGCTGACCGATTAACCGAATCAGCAGCTAATGCACTTTTGAAAGCAATTGAAGAACCTGGAAATCGAACTGTCTGGTTACTTTGCGCGCCAACCCTGCATGATGTATTGCCAACAATTCGTTCTCGCTGCCGTCACATGCAACTTGTCACACCTAGTACACAAGATGTTGCAGCAGTTTTGCAATCGCGTGACGGGATTGCACCTCAGATGGCTGATTTTGCGGCACGCGTAAGTCAAGGGCATATTGGTAGAGCCAAGTACATTGCCACGAACGAACACGTGCGCAGCAATCGTAAAGTAATCATGAACCTTGTTTTGCACATAACGAATGTCTCTGAAGCATTTAAAGCGGCGCAAACACTAGTTGATCTTGCAACCGAGGATGCAAAAGCAGCCGCCGAAGTACGAGATGAGAAAGAACAAGAGGAATTAGCGCAGGCTTATGGCAAAGGTGCGACGGGTCGCGGCATGGCAACGGGTGGATCTAAAGCACTGAAAGAACTAGAAAAAGAACAGAAGACTCGCACTACTCGAATGGTGCGTGACTCACTAGATGCAGCGCTGCTAGATATTGCTACGTTGTATCGCGACATTATGTTGATTCAATCCGGTCACACAGATTCGCTAATCAATATTGAAATGGTGGAAGAAATCCGAGCGCTAGCAAATATTTTGCCCGCTCATCGTACAATTCAAAAGATTGATGCAATTATGAAATCGCGGAAAAATCTTGGCTATAACGCAGCGCCACTACTTACTATCGAAGCGTTGATGTGCGCACTCGTTTAATCACTTTAATCACTATCTGTGGGTTATTTCTCACTGGATGCGTACAAGAAGTAAAACCTTTGAAATTAGCAACTCTTCAGGATTTTCAATCACAACCAATTAAATGGCGCACATGTTTTGACACACTTTTGTGCACGGACGTACTAGTTCCGATTGATTACGAAAACATAAAACTCGGCACCTTTAAGATTGCAGTGCTCAAACATGAAGCCTCAAATAAACAAGACCGTGTCGGCTCTATGTTCGTGAATCCTGGTGGCCCTGGTGCATCCGGCATTGAATACGCCTACGCAGCTGAATACATAGTCAGCCCAGAGCTTTTAGCACTCTTTGACATCGTCGGTTTTGATCCACGCGGAGTGGGGAGCAGCGCCCCTATTCGTTGTTTAACCGATGATGAGATGGATGCTAATTACGCTTCGGATTCAAAAGCTGACAACGCACAAGAGTTTGAAATGATGGTTAAAGAAACTCAGGTTTTAGTCGCAAAGTGCGAGAAAAACACAAAGAATCTAAATTCATATAGCACAGAAAATACTGCGCGAGATATGGATGTAATTCGTGCGGTGTTAGGTGATAAAAAACTAAATTATCTTGGTAAGTCATACGGAACGTATCTTGGAACAATTTATGCTCAATTATTTCCGGACAAAGTTGGCAGACTTGTTTTAGATGGTGCGATAGATCCACATGCAACTCCCCTGCAACAATCGCTTACCCAAGCAATTGGTTTTGACAATGCTTTGGATGCCTTTCTCAAGGATTGTTTACAGTTAGATTCATGTCCACTTCCAATAGATGCTACGACAGAGTACTTCACCGAGTTATTTAATTCAGTTGCAAGAAAACCACTAACAACTCGCACAAAACGTGTAGCAACAGAATCACTAGTTGTGCTCGGTACCGCATCTGCGCTGTATGACAACGAATCCGGCTGGCCGATGCTTCGTGTTGCACTAAAGCAAGCACAAACAGGCGATGGGTATATGTTCCTATCGCTCGCTGATGCATATACAGGCAGACAACCCAACGGTACATATCCGAACAATGAAGGGGATTCAGGATTCGTAATTGATTGTCTAGATTGGAAAGATGAACGCACTAACGAACAAATTGCTCAAGATGCGGAACAATTTAAATTACAAGCGCCTGTTTTCGGTCCCTATCTTTCAGCCTCTGGTATTTCTTGCAAATACTTCAAGGGAGTTAAACCACCGATAAAAATCAAACAGATTAAGACTTCGCCGATTGTTGTTATTGGAACGCTCCGCGACCCAGCCACACCGTATTCATGGTCGGTCGCACTCCATAACCTGATCACTGACTCGTTGTTAATTACATTCGATGGTGATGGCCATACTGGTCACGGACGCGGATCGTCCTGCGTTGATGAAATTGTGGATACATATTTTATTACCGGCAAAATCCCTGCTACAGACCAAAAATGTGACCTAAGCACAGCTCTTTAACTCTTGTTTCACGCACACTAAATGGTAAAAAGCACCCCATCTCATAGGGTTAGATTTACCCATGCGCCTAGACCATGTCTCATATGTAACTTCCCATGATCAGCTAGCTGACACCGTTCAACGTCTTGGAGCTCGCCTTGGCAGCACATTTGTTGATGGCGGTATTCATCCACGCTTTGGTACACGTAACTTCACACTTCCATTGCAAAATGGTCACTACCTAGAAGTTGTTTGTCCGCTCGATCATCCTTCATCTGACTCAACACCTTTTGGTAAAGCTGTTTCACAACGCGCAGCAGAAGGTGGCGGATGGCTCACATGGGTTGTTGCAGTTGATGATGTGTCAAAAATTGAAAAGCGTTTAGGTCGTCCAGCAGTAGATGGTCATCGCACAAAGCCAGATGGAAAAGATTTAGCGTGGAAACAAATTGGAGTTCTTGGAACACTAGAAGACAAGCAACTTCCATTCTTCGTTGAATGGCTATCACTTGATCATCCATCTACAGATGGAAAAGCAATTGCAAAAATCGTTAAAGTCGAAATAGCTGGTGATGAAAAAACTATTGCCGAGTACCTTGGGTCTGACCTTAAAGCCGCAATCGGCTCCGACGTTGAAGTTGAGTGGGTTTCAGCTGCTTCAAACGACGGCGACTCCGGAATTGTTGCTGTGCACGTTTTAACACCTAGTGGTGTTGCAAGACTCGACTAAATAATTTAGCGAGGACGTCGCCTACGTTGACTTGAATTTGGTCTTGGGCGCTTTCCACCACTACGCGCAGGTCCACGGGACTCAGTGATAGGCGCGATGTAAGGAATTCCACTCGGCTCTTGTGCACCAGTGATCGTCATTAATTCCGCGTCATTTGGTTTTACTCCGACGAATTTTGGTGTTACACCCGCACGAGAAGTTAATCCCTTTACTGATGTTTGTTGTTTCGTTGTTGCAAGAAGAACTACTCCACCAGCTTCGCCGGCACGCGCTGTACGACCAGAGCGGTGTAGATAATCTTTGTGATCTGTTGGCGCATCTACGTGGACAACAAGTGAAATGCCATCTACGTGGATACCGCGGGCCGCGACGTCGGTTGCGACAAGGGCTGCGTTTTCTTGTTCTTTAAACAATTTGAGTGTGCGAGTGCGCACCGCTTGTGACTTACCACCGTGTAGCGCACCGACTGGTACACCAGCTTTTGCGAGGTTGTCGGCAAGACGATCAGCACCACGTTGAGTCTTAACAAAGAGAATTGTTTTTCCATTGCGTGCTGCGATTT
>WLRX01000079.1 GCA_009706135.1 Actinomycetota bacterium | reverse complement strand
AGGTGCTCTCGAATTCTGTCGTGAAGATGAATGCGTAGAAGTAACTCCAGCTGTTGTGCGAATTCGTAAGGTCGTTCTCGATGGATCTGAACGCGCACGCACTGCATCACGCCAAAAGAAGGCGAACCTCAACGCTTAGTTCTGCCAGCCGAGTTCTTGGCTGGTTTTGTCACACGGGTCGGGCAAGATAACCACTGTGAGTAAAGCGAAAGTAACCCTGGTAGGCAATGTTTCTGTTGCCCCTGCGATCAAACTTTCGCCAGAACAATTAGCAATAACCAAACATCGCAACTCACCATTAATAGCACTTGGAGCCCCTGGCACTGGAAAAACAACAGTGCTTATTCACTCAGCCCTAGCGCGGATTAATGAAGGACAAAATCCAGATTCAATACTTCTTATAACATTTGGCCGCGAAAGTGCATCTGATCTACGCGATGCAATTGCACTACAAACTACCGCCACGATGTACGAACCTCTTGCCCGCACATTTCACTCACTTGCATTTTCAATCCTTAAAATGAAATCACACATTGATGACCCAGATCCAATTTTGTTATCTGGTCCCGAACAAGAGAGCTTTATTCGCGATTTACTACAAGGCGACATTGCAGATGGCTATCGACAGTGGCCAAAAGAATTACATCTGGCGCTCTCAACACATGGCTTTGCGCGTGAATTACGTGATCTTATTTTGCGCGCATCGGAGCGTGGTGTTACACCAGAGAAACTAGAAGAGTATGTGCAGAGTTATGATGAAAAATATTGGAAAGGTGCTGCAGATTTTTGGAAGAGATACAACGGTGCGATGTTCTTGCGAGAAGTATCGGCCGGGGATTCAAAACTGCGCATTGATCCATCCGAATTATTATCTAGAGCAATTAGGCATCTAGAAATCAATCCTGATCTGCTCTCAGAACTTCGCAATCGATTTAAAACAATCATGGTCGATGAGTTTCAAGAAACCGACCCTGCCCAACGACGATTATTACGATTGCTTGCACCAGTAGATTTAATTTTAACGGGCGATTCACATAGTGCCATCGGTCGCTTTAGAGGCGCCGATCCGGATGGCATGAGTACCGAAATTGATTACTACCTCAAACAAAACGGTACACAAGTAATTTTGAATCAAGATTTCCGAAGTGTGCAATCAACGCACGCAGTTGGACTGAGTGTTTCTTCAAATTTCAGACTCACAGGTCAAACTCATCAACGTTCATGCGTTAATGAAAAAACTAAAGGCGTTGTAGCAATAGAACGATTGCGATCTGTATCTGAAGAAGCTCAATACATTGCCTATCAATTTCGTCGTGCCCACCTGGTTGATGGCGTGCCATATTCACAGATGGCAGTTCTTGTTCGATCTCCCGGTTCGCTCACAAGTGCAGTGCGTAGAGCATTTGCGCAGATTTCTATTCCAGTAGCGGGTGAACTCGAAGCACTAGCAACCAATGCAAGCATCGCGCCATTTTTATTGCTCGCTGAAATCGCTGTAAAAACAAAGCCGCTCAATACTGAAAATGTAGAAAGATTATTACTCAGCGAATGCGGCGGTGCAGATGCAATTTCACTTCGCCGTATTCGTCGATCTTTATTGGCAACTCGCGGCGATGATGACAAACGCACCGGTAGCCAATTATTGATTGAAGCAGTCGATACTGGCGATATTTCTATCGAAGGCGCGGAACCAATTCTTCGAATTAATCTATTGCTGACAAAGGCGCGCGCTGTTGTAAGAAAAGCCGATGCACGTGGTGAGGATTTACTCTGGGCTATTTGGGATAATGCACAAACAAGTGATGGCGCCAAACTAAGTACAGCCTGGCAAGAAATTGCATTGCGCGGTGGTAATCGCGGAGCCGCAGCAGATCGTGATCTGGATGCGATGATGCAACTCTTCCAAAGTGCGCAACGTTTTTCAGAGAGATTTCCGCTTTCGGGTGCACACGCATTTATCCATGAAGTTAGCACCGAAGTTATTGCTGGCGACGTTATCACCGCCCAGGGTCAACGTCCTGATTGCGTAGAAATACTTACCGTGCATGCCGCGAAGGGTCGCGAATGGGATCTTGTCGCAATTGCTGGCCTACAAGAAGGAACATGGCCAAATTTACGTCAACGAAGTTCATTACTAGGTGCCGAAAGACTTGTTGAACGCGAACGTCACGGAAATCTTGCGCGCACTGAACTCGATGTGATTGCGGCCGGCGCACTTCTAGAAGATGAGCGTCGTTTATTACACGTTGCGACAACACGTGCACGTCACTCACTATTTGTTACATGTGTTTCATATGAAGACGATCAACCATCGCAATTCTTTGAAGAAATCGCAGGAGCAATCCTTAACAAAACTAGTGAAGAACTCGAGCAATACTCTTTGCCACGTCCAATTACTACACCTGCATTAATTGCAGATTTACGTTCTGCGCTCACCGGTGCACGAGCGATTGATGCGGCATCAATTATCAAATCACTCAGCAATGCTGGAATTCATAGCGCAGATACTCAGAGTTGGACGGGTGTTGCGCAATTAAGCACTACCGAACCAATTGTTGATCCGACAAAAGCGGTACCGATTTCGCCAAGTAGCGCAGAAAATTTTACAGAGTGTGGAATGAAATGGTTCTTAGAAAAAAGCGGTGGAACCGATGGCGATAGCATCGCTCAAGTCTTAGGTTCTGCCATCCACGCATTTGCAGCGCTGATGGTGCAAGAAGAGGGTATTACAGAATCAATTCTTGTTGAAAAACTTAAAAACTCCTGGAACCTGATTGATCCGCAAGAAGGATGGGTTAGCAAAGGTTCACAAGAAAAAGCGATTGCAATGATTTCTCGTTTTATGAAATATCACCTTAAGCACGATCGCGATGTTGTAGGAGTCGAAATCCCATTTAATGTCACTGTTGGAAATGCTCGAATAATCGGAACTGTGGATCGATTAGAAGTTGACTCTGCAGGTAATTTATTTGTGATTGATTTTAAGACGAGTAAAGATCCAATTTCCTACGAAAAAGCCAAAGAGAATTTGCAACTTAAGAGTTATCAAATTGCAGTCACCGAAGGTGGTTTCACAGCCCACCATGCGAGTACAACTTCTAGCGGAGCAGCGCTGGTCTATTTAGGACACGATGTGCAGAAAATATCTTCACGCGAACAAGAGCCGATAGATATTGGGGCAGCTCGCACGCAAATTGAAGGTATTGCACAATCAATGGGAGCAGCGCAATTTGTTGCTGCAACCAATAAGCGTTGCAAGGAGTGTCCGGTAAAGAGTTCGTGCCCAATTAAGGCAGAAGGACGCACGGTGATCGAATGATTTCTCCACTAGAAATAGCTGCAGCACTTCGAACCGTTGACTCAAAAGTTTCTGATCCAACGCCTGAGCAAATTGCAATTATTAGTGCGCCACTGGAGCCAGCAGTTGTTATTGCGGGTGCCGGTTCTGGTAAAACCGAAACAATGAGTGCGCGAGTGTTGTGGTTAGTTGCCAACAAAATTGTGCGCCCCGATGAAATTTTAGGATTAACTTTTACACGTAAGGCTGCTGGTGAATTATCTATTCGCGTGCGAAAGCGTCTGCGTCAATTAAAGGAAGCTGGTTTGTTAGATAAAGATTTGGCTCTAGATACAGCAATCACCACCTATCACTCATATGCAGGTCGAATTCTTAGCGAGCACGCTATTCGTTTAGGGATCGATGCAACGAGTGATCCACTGGGGGATGCGGCCCTTTGGCAAATTGCATCCGATGTTGTCCGAAATTGGCCTGATGAAAACTTCACAAATGAGAGCGCCGTCAGCACTGTCATTGATGATGTTATTGGTTTAGCAAAACTTGTTTTAGAACACCAAGTTTCATTTGATTCAATTAAGGCAGAAGATGAAAAAACCTTAGCCGAATTTCAACGAATCGGTGGAACTAGCAATGAAGAAGTAAGAAAAGTGGTACGTATCGCTCAGCAACGCATGGCGATCTTGCCGATGGTTGAAGAGTTTCTAAAACGCCGCCGAAATGACGGACAACTATCGTTTGATGATCAAATGTCGATTGCAGCCGATATCGCAGAAAAATTCCCAGAAGCGTGCGAATTAGAACGCGCAAAGTACAAAGTTGTATTACTCGATGAGTACCAAGACACATCTCAATCACAGGTCCGTATGCTTTCGGCGCTCTTCGGACAGGGCCATCCTGTGATGGCAGTCGGTGATCCTTGCCAAGCAATCTATACATGGCGCGGTGCATCGGCTGGAACAATCGGAACCTTTGCAAAGTATTTCCCAAAGAACGCCGGCCATAGTGGCGCTCAGTTATTTAATCTCTCAATTACTTTTAGAAACGATAAAAAGATACTCGAAATCGCGAACTCAATTTCGGATCAGATTCGTTCAACTTCATCTGTTCGAGTGGATCCACTTCGTCCACGCGATTCAGCAGGTGATGGCGAAATCGCATACGGTGTATTTGAAACTCTCGACGGTGAGGCACAAGGCATCGCCGAATATTTCCATAAACACTGGTTTGCACCAGAGCGCATTGCCATTGCAGAAGATAAGCGCACTTCTTTTGCTGTTCTAGT
>WLRX01000078.1 GCA_009706135.1 Actinomycetota bacterium | reverse complement strand
TACTGCAGGATTACCTGTTAGTGAAAACAACACCCATCCATTTGTTTATGAGGATATTTCTTTTATTCATAATGGAGCGACGTATCCACCAGCTGCCCTTGAGCCTCTTATTTCACCATTTTTAATTCCTCTTATTCAAGGTGATACGGATAGTGAAAGATATTTTTACTTTGTTATTACGAAGATTAAAGAGTTGGGATTCATCGAAGGCTGTAAAGCCGCTGCCAATTACATTCGGGCCAATGTTGACTACTCAAGCATTAACGCAATGATCATGAATGAAAAACAATGGGTGGTTATTTGCGAGCATCACACGGACCGCGCCCCTGATTGGGCACCCGATGATTACTATGAATTGAAATACAAATCTGACGCCCAAGGTGTTCTGGTTGCATCAACTGGTTGGAACCAACCTGGATGGACTGTGCTTCCTAACCATTACATGCTCGTTATAGATCGAGATAGCTTTGCAGTTGAGGTCATGCCCCTCTAAGGGTGCCCGTAGTATTGGCCTATGGAGCGTACCTATTCCGTTGAAACCTACGGATGTCAGATGAATGTTCACGACTCTGAACGTATCGCTGGGCTACTAGATGAAGCTGGTTATATCCCGGTTAAAACTGGTGAACAGGCCGATCTGGTTGTTTTTAATACATGTGCGGTTCGTGAAAATGCAGATAACAAGTTATATGGCAACTTAAGTTTCTTAGCGCCAATAAAAAAGCTTAACCCTGGAATGCAGATCGCAGTGGGTGGCTGCCTGGCGCAGAAAGATCAATCAATAATCCTTAAAAAAGCACCTTATGTTGATGTTGTCTTTGGAACACACAATGTTGGATCGCTACCAGCATTACTTGAACGCGCAAGGATTGAAGAAGAAGCCCAAATTGAGATCAAGGAGTCCCTTGAACATTTTCCATCGACGCTTCCTGCTCGTCGATTGTCAGCTTTTTCAGCGTGGGTTTCAGTATCGGTTGGATGCAATAACACCTGCACTTTTTGCATTGTTCCGACGCTTCGCGGAATCGAAAAAGATCGAAGTGAAGATGACATCTTGCGCGAGATCCACGCACTTGTAGATCAAGGCGTTATTGAAATTACCTTGCTCGGTCAAAATGTAAACGCATACGGAGTTGATTTTGCTGACAGACAAGCCTTCGCAAAGCTCCTACGCAAGTGCGGGGATATAGATGGACTTGAGCGAGTTCGTTTCATGTCTCCACATCCACGAGATTTCACAGATGATGTCATTGAGGCAATGGCAGAAACTCGCAATGTAATGCCACATCTACATATGCCTTTGCAATCGGGCTCAAATCAAATTTTACAAAGCATGCGCCGTTCGTATCGCACAGATCGATACCTAAATATTCTAAATAATGTAAGAACTGCAATCCCGCATGCATCTATCACGACAGACATCATTGTCGGCTTTCCAGGTGAAAGTGAATCTGATTTCCAGGCCACATTGGATTTGTGTACAGAAGCGCAATTTGCTGCTGCCTACACCTATCAATATTCGATTCGCCCAGGAACACCGGCAGCAACTATGCCTAATCAAGTTTCATCTGAAATTGTGGGAGAGCGTTACACGCGTTTACATGAGCACCAACAAAATATTTCCCTAGGGGTTAACACACTCGCAATTGGTCGAGAGATGCGTGTATTAGTTGGCGAATACGAAGGTCGACGAGATGGAAGAGAATCGCGCAAGACAGGTAAGAGTGAAGATTTCCGTCTGGTGCATTTTGCCGATTCAAGCAGCGCCCGTGCAGGAGATTTTGTAGATGTTCGAATCACTGATGCTTCTGCTCATTACTTAATTGCAGATGAAATACGCACTATTACTACACGGGGTGGAGATGCGCACGAGCTTCGAAATCGAGAAGTTACCTCAACCGGTGTCTCTCTTGGCATTCCCACAGTACGTGTATGAAATTAGTTGTAATAGCAGGTGCCACCGCCACCGGAAAGAGTGCATTAAGTGTGCAGTTGGCAGAAGCGATTGACGCCGAAATAATCAATGCAGACTCAATGCAGGTGTATCGCGGAATGGATATTGGGACCGCAAAGATAAGCGTTGAAGAACGCCAGGGCATACCTCATCACTTGCTTGATGTTTTAGATGTAAACCAAGATTCGACAGTTGCTTGGTATCAAATCAGCGCTCGAGAAGTGATCGATGAAATTCATTCACGGGGCAAAAGTGTTGTTATGGTTGGCGGAACTGGTCTCTATATCAAAGCTGTTATCGATGAACTTAATTTTCCTGATACAGACCCAATGGTCAGACACACGTTAAATAAAGAGGCCGAAGAACTAGGAATCGATGCAATGTTCGCGCGATTAGAAAAACTGGATCCTGCAGCAGCAATTGCAATAGACCGAGCGAATTTACGAAGAATTATCAGAGCCCTCGAAGTTATCGAGATAACAGGAAAACCATTTACTGCCAATTTGCCTCGAGAAGAAAGCATTCGATATCCAGAGGCTCGGCAATTTGGTTTGGTTATGGATCGTGAGTTGTTATCGGAAAGAATAGATCAGCGCGTAAATACAATGTTTGAACAAGGCTTTGTTGAAGAAGTGCAGAAGTTAATACCAGGCGGTTTGTTAGATGGCAGAACTGCGCAAAGAGCTTTGGGGTACTCCCAAATAGTTAGCCATCTGCAAGGTGAAATATCACTCGATGCTGCCATAGAAGAAACAAAACGAGCCACTCGTCAATACGCTCGCCGGCAGGAAACCTGGTTCTCACGTGATGCGCGTATTAAGTGGATTTCAACTAGACAACCACGCCTAGAAACTATTTTGGGATCCCTGTAGGCAATAAGAACTACTAAACTAACTTCCACATGAATACTTCACAGCCTGTGCCTGCAACATATGGGCACGGCACTCACAATGACTTTGTACTTATTTTTGATCCAGAAGATTTGCGTTCAGTAACTACCGCCCAAACTCAAGCAATCTGTAATCGAGAAACCGGAATTGGCGCCGATGGTTTGATTCGAATACTAAAGCGCGATGGCAAGTGGTTTATGGATTACAGAAATTCAGATGGATCATTGGCTGAAATGTGCGGTAATGGAATACGTGTAATGGCTAAATATTTAGTTGTACATGGTCATCAAGGTGAAGGAATTTTTGCGATAAACACACGTGATGGATTAAAACATCTTCGCGTTCCAGCCGATGGCGATATTTCTGTCAATATGGGCAAAGTTAGTGATGAATCCGAGGAGGTCACGGCCTCACACAATGGCCACATTTGGAATGGTTACAACATAAATGTTGGCAATCCACATGCTGTTGTATTTGTAGAAAATGTAGAAGAGGTAGGCGAACTCAGCGATGCTCCGATTGTTCGTCCCAAGGAGAGTTATCCAGAAGGCGTTAATGTTGAGTTTGTTGAGTTTATGAGCGAGACTGAAATAAAGATGAGGGTTTTTGAACGTGGAAGTGGTGAAACGCAATCATGCGGAACCGGAACGTGTGCGGTGGCACTTGCTGCGACACTTAAGAAAAACAAGAACCTTCCAGCACATTGGGTCATTTATCCACCGGGTGGACGTTTGGAAGTAGATATTGATGGACATTCCAATGCAACGCTAATTGGCCCTGCCGAATTGGTTAAAGAAGTAGATCTGGCGAATTTTTTCCAATGAGTGATAAAGGTCGCCATGAAGACCGTAGTGAAGATTCATTTGAAGCTTTATTGCGCGAAAGTGCGCGAATAACAGCAGATTACGATGCCGACCAAGATGATTTAGAAGCAACTTCTCAATCCGAAATCGCAGATCGCGCAGCACTACGACGAGTTAAAGGATTCTCAACAGAGTTACAAGATATTTCCGATGCCGAATATCGCCAACTTCAATTAGAACGCGTTATTTTAGTTGGCGTATGGACTGAAGGCACGGCAGCAATGGCCGAAAATTCCTTAGATGAGTTAAGAGCTTTGGCACAAACTGCTGGTTCTGAGGTTTTAGACGGATTTATTCAACGACGAGATAAACCAGATCCAGCAACATATATAGGTTCAGGAAAAGTAGAAGAGCTACGTAACGTGGTTGTTTCAAGTGGCGCCGACACAGTCATTTGTGACGGCGAATTATCTCCTTCGCAATTACAACAACTTGAAGGAAAACTTAAAGTTAAAGTTGTCGATCGAACCGCGCTTATTCTTGATATTTTCGCACAACATGCCAAGAGTAAAGAGGGAAAAGCCCAAGTTGAGTTAGCCCAACTTTCGTACTTGCTTCCTCGTTTACGTGGTTGGGGCGACTCACTCTCCAGGCAAGTTGGTGGTCGGGCAGCGGGTGGTGCAGGTATTGGTGGCCGTGGCCCTGGTGAAACAAAAATTGAAACAGATCGTCGTCGTATTCGAGACAAAATGTCGAAGCTTCGTCGTGAAATCGCAGAAATGAAAATATCTCGCGACACAAAACTTCAAGAGCGAAAGAGAAATAATGTTGCATCAGTTGCCATCGCAGGTTATACAAACGCTGGTAAATCATCACTTTTAAATAAGTTAACTGGCGCGGGAGTTCTGGTTCAAAATGCTCTCTTTGCAACCCTAGATCCAACTGTTAGAAAAACACATACAGCTGATGG
>WLRX01000077.1 GCA_009706135.1 Actinomycetota bacterium | reverse complement strand
TAAGAATCGTTGAAGCAGCCTTTCCTTCTGTTGCAATAACAGTTCGTGGAAATGAAATTACATTGCGCGGCCCGCACGCTGAATGTGCCGAAGTTGAAAAACTTTTTTCCGAACTTCTTGTCGTCATTCGTTCAGGTCAAATTGTTACAACAGATGCAATCACGCGATCTATTGCGATGCTTGCACAAGAGCCACAAGATCATCCTGCTGAAGTTTTATCTCTCAATATTGTCAGCAATCGTGGACGCACTATTCGTCCAAAGACTGCGAATCAAAAGCGTTATGTAGAGGCTATTGAAGAGAACACAATTACTTTTGGTATTGGTCCTGCCGGTACAGGAAAGACTTATCTTGCAATGGCCAAAGCAGTATCTGCGCTTCAGAATAAAAAGGTAAACAGAATTGTTCTCACGCGTCCGGCTGTTGAAGCGGGCGAACACTTGGGATTTTTACCAGGCACGCTGAGCGACAAAATTGATCCATACCTTCGCCCCCTCTTTGATGCACTTCACGACATGATTGATCCAGATTCAATTCCTCGTCTCATGCAATCAGGAGTAATTGAAGTAGCACCACTTGCTTATATGCGTGGTCGTACCCTCAATGATGCCTTTGTTATTTTGGATGAAGCGCAGAACACAACACCAGAACAGATGAAGATGTTTTTAACTCGCCTGGGTTTCGGTTCCAAGATGGTTATCACCGGCGATGTGACTCAGGTAGATCTTCCAAATCTTCAACACTCTGGTTTGCGCGTGGTTCGCAATATTCTCAACAATATTGATGACATCGCCTTCTTAGAACTGACAGCAGAAGATGTTGTCCGCCACCGACTTATCGGCGACATAGTGAAGGCATACGAAACTTTTGATGAAAATAAGCAAGTCCCAAGGCCTATTCGAAATTCATGACAATAGAAATTACTAATCGCTCCGGACAATTAGTCCCTAGCGATAAATGTCTCTCCCTGCTCAATTATGCGTATGGAAAATTAGAACTGCACCCTGACTGCGATCTGAACTTAACTTTCATTGATGATAAAGAGATGGAAGAGCTGCACATTAAATGGATGGATTTACCTGGAAGTACCGATGTTCTTTCATTTCCTATGGATATGCCAGAAAGCGGAGATGATCCAGTAACTCTTGGGGACATTGTTATCTCACCGCGATTTGCAGAAGATCAGGCAGCAAAAGCCGGCCACAGCATTAACCACGAGATTTTTATTCTGGCTACACATGGCTTGCTTCACATACTTGGTTATGACCACGAAGATATTGAAGATGAAAGCGTGATGTTTTCACTGCAAGAAACCATCGTTAGCGAGTGGGAGGAGATGCAATGAGTCCATATGCAATCGTTGCAATCATTCTTTTATTAAGTTTTGCTGGCTTCTTAGCCGCAACTGAATCAGCACTAACATCGATATCTCGTGTACTAATTGAAGCCCTTGAAAGTAAACGTGGGGGAGTACTACTCCAAAAATTTAGCAAGCAACCAGCTAAGTATCTCAACGTTATTTTGCTCGTTCGTAAAACATGTGAGTTAACTGCAACAGTATTAGTAGCCTCGATATTGCTTCGAAATTATCCATCTGCCCAAGCAATGGCGCTCACTGTTTTGATTATGGTTATCATTTCTTACGTAGTTGTTGGAGTTGGGCCTCGCACGTTAGGCAGACAACATCCGCATACATGGGCACGCGCAGGAATTGGCGTTGCATTCTTTCTAGCATTTATTTTGGGTCCAGTGACTAAATTACTTATAGCAATTGGTAACGCAATTACCCCAGGCGTTGGATTTAGAACTGGTCCTTTCACAAATGAAGCAGAACTGCGCGATTTAGTGGATCAAGCACATGAACGCGGCCTCGTGGAATCAGATGAACACGAAATGATTCACTCAGTATTTGAATTAGGTGACACGCTGGTTCGCGAGTTAATGGTTCCGCGCACTGATATGGTCTGGATTGAAAAAGATAAATCTCTGCGTCAAGCATTATCGCTTGCACTTCGCTCCGGTTTTTCACGCGTTCCAGTTGCTGGCGACAGTGTTGATAAAATAATTGGTATTGCATACGTAAAAGATTTGGCACGTCGCACCCTTGACCATCATGAAGCTGAGCAAAACGAACGCGTTGAACAACATATGCGCCCAGCAACCTTTGTTCCGGAGAGTAAAATTGCAGCAGATTTACTCAAAGAGATGCAGCGCGATCAGATTCACCTAGCCATTGTGGTTGATGAATATGGCGGTACCGCAGGAATTATTACTATCGAAGATATTCTCGAAGAAATTGTTGGCGAAATTGCCGATGAGTTCGACGATGGCGTTGAAGCATTTACATGGATTTCTGAGGGTAAGGCACGTGCAAAGGCGACACTACATATTGAAGATTTAGCTGATGAACTAGGTATTGAAATATCAGAGGATGACTTTGAAGATGTAGACACAATTGGCGGGCTCATGGCGCAAAAACTTGGACGCGTCCCAATTGCAGGAAGCACAATTACTGTGGGCGATTACTTGATTACATCGGAGCGACCTGTAGGTAGACGTCGTAGAATTAGTAGCGTATTAATTGAGAAGATAGAAAGTACTGGAAATGACAAGCTTTAGTAATCCTGAAGACCAGAAGTTATTGACTCTTGCCTCAGCAACTCTTAAGCGCACAGGTGCTGCGCAAGCGGCAGCGCTTCGAGATAACACGGGCCGCACATATGTTGCCGTAAACATTGCAACTCCATCATTAACCCTTGATGCATGCGATTCAGTATTTACAGTTGCAACCGCATCTGGAATTTCTGGAGTTGAAAGCGTTGTAGTTGTTGGTCAAAAGCCAACAAAGCCTGGTGCGCTTCGTGATTTTTCTGCAAGCGCTACTCTCTTTTATTGCGCAGATAACGGGGAAATTTCTACGCTTTAGCCTTTGGCTAATACCCCCGATACAATTTAGCAATGCGAATTGTTCGTTTTTCTCCTGGACCAAACTCTGGATTAGGTACTGATCCACTCTTTGGCCTGCTCGAAGAAGATGGAACGAATATCTCAGTAATCGCTGGCGATCCTATTTATGCCGGCGTGAGTAAAACTGGTGCAGTAACTCAATTATCTGATGTTCGCTTGCTTGCCCCAGTTATTCCACGGAGCAAAGTTGTCTGTATTGGTAAGAATTATGCAGACCATGCAGCCGAGATGGGATCAGATGTTCCAAGTGAACCGATTATTTTCCTAAAGCCAAATACATCTGTAATCGGACCGAACGACACAATCGTTTGGCCGGCGATGTCTGAACGTGTTGATCACGAAGCTGAATTAGCAATTGTTATTGGCCGTATTTGTAAAGATGTTCCTCGTGAGCGCGTTAACGATGTTATTTTTGGTTACACACTTGCGAATGATGTTACTGCTCGTGATTTGCAGAAAAAAGATGGGCAATGGAGCCGCGCAAAAGGCTTTGACACATTCTGTCCGCTTGGCCCATGGATTGATACAGATTTTATTCCGGGCACACAACGAATTACCGCATCCGTTAATAATGAATCAAAACAAGATGCACGTTTAAATCAGATGATCTTTGGAGTTCCTGAAATTGTTCAATTTGTTTCTCAAGTAATGACTTTATTACCGGGTGATGTAATTCTTACCGGAACACCTGCAGGCATTGGAGCGCTGCAACCTCAAGGTAGCGTTACTGTTGCGATCGAAGGTCTAGGCGAATTAACGAATCGAGTGAGTGCGCGTGGCTAAAAAAGTTAAAGTACGTTTCGCACCGTCGCCAACAGGTGATTTACACGTTGGAAATATTCGCACCGCTTTATTTGATTGGGCTTATGCCCGTCATACCGGTGGAACATTTCTTTTTCGTATAGAAGATACAGACACCACTCGCGTCACCGATGAATATATTCAAGCGGCGATTGATACGCTCAAGTGGCTTGGACTTAATTGGGATGAGGGTCCAGAAGTCGGTGGAGACAACGGTCCATACCTGCAATCACAACGTTTAGATATTTATGCGAAGTGGGCACAAACATTTCTAGATCAAAAAGATGCGTATCACTGCTATTGCACACCGGCCGAGTTAGAAGCGACCCGCGAAGCACAACGCGCTGCCAATGTTGCACCCGGTTATGACGGAAAGTGCCGCGATTTAACTGCAGAACAAGTTGCTGCTTACAAGGCCGAAGGTCGCGAAGCTGTTGTGCGCATGCGCATGCCAGATGGTTCAACAACATTTATTGATGAAATTCGCGGAGAAGTAGCCTTTGATCATAAATTTGTTCCTGACTTTGTTTTAGTGCGCGCAGATGGTTCCCCTCTTTACACATTAGCTGTGGCCGTCGACGATGTTTTGATGAAAGTTACTCACGTATTGCGTGGGGAAGACTTGCTCTCATCGACACCACGCCAGATTCGTGTCTATCAAGCGATGGGTGTTAAGCCAGAGGATTATCCAGTCTTTGCTCACTTGCCATTTGTTATGGGACAAGACAACGCAAAGCTATCTAAGCGCAACGGTGAAGTTTCAATCGCTTGGTATCGCGAACAAGGTTATTTGCCAGAAGCAATATGTAATTACTTAGCGCTGCTGGGTTGGTCACCAGGGGAAGATCGTGAAAACATCACGATGAAAGAGCTATGCGAATTATTTACAGTTGAAAAGGTTCACTCTTCTCCTGCTCGCTTTGATATGAAAAAACTCGAAGCAATC
>WLRX01000076.1 GCA_009706135.1 Actinomycetota bacterium | reverse complement strand
TGCATGCTAACTCTGATGAGTTTGGCATTGCAGTTGCACAACGTTTTCTATCACTAATCAGCGTACGAGAAAAATAAGCCAAAGGAGCAGAGATGACCAGTTACATAACGCCCCCAAGAAAAGTTCCACACATCACAACGGGGGATGACGCCTTCCGCAATAAGTTCCGCTCATGGAATATTGCTGATCTCTCTTATGTAGACATTAATGAGTATTTAGCAGAGAAGGACGTCGTGCTCGTTCCGATGGCTAGTACAGAACAACATGGTCCACATTTGCCGTTGTACACAGACACAATCACAGCAGTAGAAGTTTCAGCACGTGTATCTGAACAAATCGGTATTTTGCACACACCTCCAATTTGGACCGGCTACTCACCACAACACATGTATGGACCAGGGCAAGGTCGCGGAACAATCACTGTTCGCGCAGAGACACTCAATAACTTGATGTATGACGTAGCTCGTTCACTAATTCATCATGGTTTCAATCGAATCATTTTCGTAAATGGCCACGGCTCAAATATCAAAGTTGTAGATCCCGTGCTTCGCAAATTACGTTATGAGACGAATGCTTTAATTGGTTTCGTAAAGCCATATATGGAGCGTTATACAGGCGTACTTGCTGGCCTCATGGAAAACCCACCAGAGGAAACCCCAGGATGGCACTCAAGCGAACTTGAAACATCTCAAGATATGGCGTGGAACGATGAGTTAGTTCGCATGGAGCGCGCAGTAGATACGCGCGCACATACGCCAGCGTTCTTACCTAAGTCATTTTCTAAAGATGACGGCATGCCAGATGTTGAGTTCGAGGGATATCAGTACTTCCAATTCCCTATGGATCACCACGAGTTTGTTGATAACGGAATTATCGGAAACCCAATGCGTGCAACAAAGGCTAAGGGCGAAGAAGCTTTTCATCGTTTCAGCTCTCACGTCTCTAAAGGTGTGCTTGAATTAATGAAGGTGCCAGTTAACGTAAAGAATAGAGAATTCATTAATCGCGTTTGATTAATGATTTTTATACAAAGGAGAGAAGTAATGGCAGTAAAGAAAGTCTCAGCAAAGTTGGATCCGAAAACTTCGGAATCCCTTGGTGCTGACGCTTATGAGTGGCTTATTGCTGCCATTACATCGTTTCGTATTCCAACTAATTCTCAAATTTCAGAGAACAAGTTAGCTGCAGAACTCGGGGTTAGTCGCACTCCAGTTCGTGAAGCTCTTAAACGTTTAGAAACTGAAGGAATTGTTAAGCGCGGCGAAGCTGGTCGCTTCACGGTTGCAATGTTGACAGCAAAAGATGTCGATGAAGCTATGGATCTCTTGATTTTGTGCGATACATATATGTTTCAACGCGCAGCAAAATATATTGACAATGCTGGAGCCCAGATTCTCAAAGAGTCAGCCGTAAGCATGTCTCAATCGGCGGCCAAAGGTGATCGAGATGGTTGGATTGCTCACGACAAAATTTTTCACGAAACAATTATGCGTGCAGCCAATAATGAGATGATTGCAGAAGTCTCTCGAGTTACTCGCCAACGTATTCAGCGTTTCTGGGCACGTTCAGTTTCAGGTGCGCGTGATCTTGTGACGTGTTCTGAGGAGCACACCGAAATTGCACAAGGAATCATCGGAAAAGACATGAATGCAATCAAGAAATCCGTTGAAGACCACCTCGGCCACCTGCGGGGAAATATGCACGAAATCGTCGCTTCGATGGCACCATTTTTTGGGACTCAAGGCTAATAACGAATGAATAACTTCCGAAATTCTTACCAAACTCCATTGACGAGTACCCACCTTGTCGGCTTGTATACAGGGGTAGATACAAGGCGGAGTACCCATGGGGAGGAGTATCGATGACGCAATTCATTTTTACTTTTCTAAATGGAATCACACTTGCTGGTTTGTATTTTCTTGTTGCAAGTGGATTGACGTTGATCTTTGGTTTAATGCGCGTTATCAATTTGGCGCACGGCGCTTTCTATTTATTAGCTGGTTATGTCTCGTGGACGATTGCAGATAAAACAGATAATTGGTTCTATGGTGCACTTGCGGGCTCCCTGACGCTGGGAGTTTTTGGAACCCTGGTGTACGTCTTGCTCCTTCGCAAATTTCAATATGAAGAGCTCCGAGTTGCTCTAATTACTTTGGGCGTATCACTTGTACTTGCACAAGCCATGCTTGCAATCTTTGGCGGCGAGTATTACCAAACAAATATTCCTGAAAGCCTTTCTAGTGCCATTCCAATTCCAGGACTCGGGCTTTCCTATCCATTCTTTAGAATTTTCGTTCTGATCCTTGCAATCCTTGTTGCAATCGGTCTATGGGTCTTCATTTCAAAGACTCGCTACGGTGCAATTATTCGTGCCGGTGTTGATGACACAACGATGGTTTCAGCTCTTGGAATCAATGTGCAAGCTGTTTTCATCTGGATCTTCTTCTTAGGATCTTTATTAGTTGGTTTTGCCGGATCCGTAGGCGGAACCACGAACTCATTTGGTATGGGTACCGATGGTGATTATTTACTCTTCTCACTTCAAGTAGTCATTATTGGCGGACTTGGTTCTATCGGTGGTGTAGCAATTGGTTCATTTTTAGTTGGAGTTATTGGTCAATTTGCGACTGGCTATTTCCCAACATTTGCGGGAGTTATCACATTCGCAATGCTTATTCTGATTTTGGCGTTTCGACCACAGGGAATTTTGGGGAAGAAACAATGAACAGAAAACGCATCATGTACGCCATTGTTTTATTACTCGCCCTGGCATTTCCGTACATCACACCTGATCCAGATTTTTGGGTTTCAAGCGGTGGAGCTCGCGCGCTGTGGCTTGGGGTAACAGCATTGAGTATGTCATTTCTCAATCGCAATCTTGGATTGATGTCACTCGGTCAACTCTTCTTCTCTGGTGTCGCGGGTTACATCGTTGCAATCAGCTCTGTAAATCACAACGTGAAATTTGGAACTTCTGTACCGCTAGCAATTTTGGCTGGCACTCTCGCTGGTGTTCTCATTGGATGGATAGCCTTGAAGACCAAGGGTGTGTATTTCTTAATGCTCACTCTTGCCGTAACACTTGGACTCTATTCATTTGCTAATCAAGCGCAAGAAATCACACGTGGCCACACAGGAATTAATAGCGTTCCAAGTCCGATAATTTTCGGAATTGATTTTACGTATACAAAGCCACTGTATTACTTGTTCTTGGCGATCGCAGTTGCGCTCTTTGCGCTGTGCAAATTCCTTGAATCCACATCATTCGGAATCGCGCTCAAGGGAGTTCGCGATAATGAAGATCGAATGATCTCAATGGGGTATCGCACCATGCCACTAAAAATGATTGCATTTGTTTTTTCTTCCTTCATTGCATCAATTGCTGGCGTCATGGGTGTTTTTTATGTCACGAATATTTCTCCAGATAGCGTTGGATTGATTCGATCCATCGACCTGCTGGTAATTGTTGTTGTTGGTGGCGCTACATACCTAGGTGGAGCTTTTGTTGGTGCAGCATTAATCGCTGTATTTGAAGCAATCATTCAAGATTTTACGCAATATTACGTTGCGGCAACAGGTGTCTTATTCATTGTTGTATTGATGCTTGCACCGCAAGGTCTCATGGGAATATCAGCTCAAATACGCGCTCGACGAAAAAATAAAGAAGGCTCTTTATGAGCACTACATTAAGTTTCTGTCTTCTCACGAAGACAGATTTGTCCAGAACTAGCGTCAGGCAGTTCCGACACAACAGTTGAAGAGATTCTTCAACCAATAAAACGAACACGAGGAGATACATGAAGGCACAACGTATGCGCCGCACCGCCATTGTTGGCGTTGTAGCAGGTGTACTTGCAGCTGGCTTAGTAACAGCACCCTCAAGCCAAGCCGCCGGTACTATCAAAATCGGTTACTTAAATGCAACGATTGGACCATTCGCTGGTCCAGCACCTCAGATCACAATTGGTCTGAACATTGCACTCAAGGAAATCAAAAGCACAGTTGGTGGAAAGAAGATCGTTGTTATTGAAGAAGCAACGGATGCAACACCAGCAACAGCAATTGAAAAAGCTAAGAAGCTTATCGAGAAGGACAAAGTAGATATTCTTTTTGGACCACTTTCAGGTGACGAAGGCGTTGCAATTGCACGTCTGTCAAAGAAGTATCCAAAGGTAACCTTCATTAACACAACAGGATCTGCATCAGAAGCTACAAACCAGAAGCCATCTAAGAACTTCTTCCGTTTCCATGGCGATGCTGCTCAGTGGTCTGGTGGAGTTGGAACAATTGCTTACAACACTCTTGGTTACAAGCGTGTAGCGATTATCGCTGATGACTACTCATTCCCTTATGCAAACGCTGGTGGCTTCGCTACTGGTTTCTGTGCAGCAGGCGGAGTAATTGTTGGAGCACAATGGCCAGCACTTGGTACAAAAGATTACTCATCACAAATTGCAGCACTTCCAAAAGATATTGATGCAATTTATGCAGGACTTGGTGGAGCTGACGCAGTTCAGTTCTTGAAGCAAGCAGTTCAGTTCGGTCTTAAGAAGCCATTGATCGGTGGAGCAATCCTCGTTGATGGAACAGTTCTTGGATCAAAGGCTGACATTGGTGACGCTGCACTAGACACTATTGGTGGCGGACCTGTTCCTGATGATTCATATTCATCACCTGAATACGACAAGTTCAAAGCACAGCTTGCAAAGGCTGGCACTGGACCAAACATCTTCAGTGTTCTTGGATATATCTCAGCTAAGT
>WLRX01000075.1 GCA_009706135.1 Actinomycetota bacterium | reverse complement strand
ATGGGCGAATTCGTTCGTTCAGCATCATCAACTGTAGAAGCACCCGTTGTACGACGTCTCATAGAGATGTATCCGGATGCAAAGCCAGTAGAAGAGAAAAAGCCAGTAAAGAAAGCAGCTGCAAAAAAGGCTGCAGCAAAAGCTCCCAAGGAAGTTAATCCTGAACTTGCAGCAGAGTTGGCCGCAGAACTCGGCGTTGATCTCGAAGCACTCAAAGCATCTCGCGCAGAATCAATTGCGCCACCGCAAGTAAATATCTCAACACCAGAAACTCCTGCACCTAGTGATGCAACAAAGAAGCCAACGACACCACGTCCTGGTAACAATCCATTTTCAACTGGTGGCGCAGTTCCACGTCCACCACGTCCTGGCAACAATCCATTTTCAACTGGTGGCGTAGTTCCGCGTCCACCACAACGTCCAACTGGCGCACCAGGTGCGCCGCGCTCAGGAATGTCAGGACCACGTCCTGGTTCTGTGCGTCCAGGTTTTGCAGCACGACCAGCTTCACCACGTCCACCTTCAACAGGTAATTTCCCGCCACGTACTGGCGCGCCATCTACTGGTGCAGCAAATTCAAGTCCGTATAAAACTACTGGCGGCGGTGCACCTGCTTCAGGTGGTCGTCCTGGTGGTGGACCAAATCGTGGTGGCGGTCGCGGTGGTGCCGGCGGTGCATTTGGAAAAAATCAAAGCAAGAGCAGCAAGCGCAAACCAAAGAGTAGAAAAGCACTGCGCGATGAATTCGACAATATGCAAGCACCACAACTTGGTGGAGCAGTTATTCCTCACGGTGATGGAAAAACACAAATTCGCATGCGTCGTGGTTCTTCCCTTGCAGACTTTGCAGAAAAAATTGGTGCAGATCCAGCAGCACTCGTAGCAGCACTATTTCACTTAGGAGAAATGGTTACTGCAACTCAATCAGTTGATGCCGATACATTTGAAATCCTTGGAGCACAACTTGGATATCTCATTCAAATTGTTAGCCCAGAAGATGAAGATCGTGAGCTACTACAAGGTTTTGATATCGATCTCGGCGAAGAACTTGAAACTCTTGATCAAGATCGTCTAGTTGCTCGCCCACCAGTTGTAACTGTGATGGGTCACGTTGATCACGGTAAAACTCGATTGCTAGATGCTATTCGACAGACTGAAGTTGTTAAGAGTGAAGCTGGTGGAATTACGCAGCACATTGGTGCGTATCAAATTCACCATGACCACGATGGAACAAATCGTGCCATCACCTTTATCGATACTCCAGGTCACGAAGCATTTACTGCCATGCGTGCTCGTGGTGCAAAAGTTACAGATATTGCAGTTCTCGTCGTGGCAGCCGATGACGGTGTTATGCCTCAGACGATTGAGGCACTTAACCATGCCCAAGCTGCTGATGTTCCAATTGTTGTAGCGGTTAACAAAGTTGATAAGGAAGGCGCTAATCCTGACAAGGTTCGCCAGCAATTAACTGAGTACAACTTAGTTGCCGAAGAGTACGGTGGAGAAACAATTTTCGTAAACGTTTCTGCAAAATCTGGCCTAGGAATTGATGCATTGATTGATTCAATTCTTCTCACCGCTGATGCTGCAATTGATCTTCGTGCAATTGCAGATGATGAAGCACGCGGTGTTGCAATCGAAGCTCACCTCGATCGTGGTCGTGGACCTGTTGCGACAGTGCTCGTACAACGCGGAACACTTAAAGTTGGAGATGCAATCGTTGCTGGCGGTTCATTTGGTCGCGTTCGTGCAATGCTCGATGAACATGGTGAAAACGTTCTCGAAGCTGGTCCATCTCGTCCTGTTCAGGTGCTCGGGTTTACCTCGGTACCAAGTGCTGGCGATACATTCTTGGTTGCAGATGAAGATAGAACTGCGCGACAGATTGCTGAAAAGCGCCAAGCAGCTGAACGTAATGCGCAGCTTGCAAAAGCACGCAAGAAGGTTTCCCTCGAAGACTTCATGGAGCAATCAAAGATCACCACACTTAACCTTATTCTCAAAGGCGATGTGAGTGGATCCGTTGAAGCGCTCGAAGATGCACTGCTACAACTCGATGTTGGCGCTGAAGTTGACCTTCGCGTTATTCACCGTGGCGTTGGCGCAATTACAAAGAGTGATATCACCCTTGCATCGGCATCGACTGCAGTAGTAATTGGTTTTAACGTTAAACCAGAACCACAGACTGCAGTATTCGCCGATCAAGAAGGCGTTGAAGTTCGTTTCTACTCTGTCATCTATCAAGCCATTGAAGAGATCGAATTATCTCTTAAGGGCTTGCTCAAGCCAGAGTTCGAAGAAGTTGTTCTGGGTAACGCAGAAGTTCGTGACATCTTTAAGTCAAGTAAAGCTGGAAACATCGCTGGTTCAATGGTTCTAGATGGAATCATGCGCAGAAATGCGAAGGCTCGCTTGATGAGAAATGGCGAACTTATTGTAGATAACCTCACCATCGATTCACTTAAGCGCTTTAAAGATGATGCCACTGAAGTCCGTGAAGGTTTCGAATGCGGTATTGGTGTTGGATCAGTTAAAGAAATGCAAGTGGGCGACACAATTCAGGTCTACGAAATGCGTGAGAAGAAGCGAGTATAAAACGTGGGCACATCGCATCGCAGTCAAAAGGTTGCCGACCGCATTAAAGTTGTTGTTGCAGGCCTACTCGAGGGAAAAATTAAAGATCCTCGACTTGGTTTTGTAACCGTTACTGATGCACGCGTGACTGGAGACTTACAACACGCATCGATTTTTTATACGGTCCTTGGCGATGACGAACAACGCGAATCAACTGCTGCCGCACTTGAAAGTGCAAAAGGTGTTATTCGCTCATCCGTTGGTAAAGACTTGGGTGTTCGAGTCACACCATCTATTGAATTCTTTCTAGATGGGTTACCAGAGAGTGCACTTGCACTTGACTCACTATTGGCAAAAGTTCGTGAGCAGGATGCAGAAGTTTCCAAACTCCGTAAAGAAGCGAATTATGCCGGCGAACAAGATGCGTACAAAGCGCCAAAAATTATTGACAACAGCAATAAACCCGCCCCGGTAGATCGCATCACTAACTGGGATGACGTTTGAAAAATATGTCTACAACAGATGGATTTGTAGTTGTAGATAAAGCTGGCGCAATGACAAGTCACGATGTTGTGGCTGTTGGGCGACGCGTGCTGGGCACACGTAAAGTTGGACACGCTGGAACCTTGGATCCAATGGCAACTGGCATATTAATTCTTGGTTTTGGTCACGGGACTAGATTGCTTCAATACATAACCGATGGTGATAAGTCATATAAAGCAACCATTGCACTCGGTGCAGCTACGGTTACTGATGACGTAGAAGGGGAGATTCTTTCAGAAGCTAGTGCATCAGATTTATTGAAAGTTTCTGATGAAGAAATCAAGAAGGTCCTATCGCAAATGCTTGGAGTTATTTCTCAACGTCCAAGCTCTGTTTCTGCAGTTAAAGTAGATGGCAAGCGCGCACACGAACGAGTAAGAGCTGGTGAAGTATTTGAATTGGCATCCCGTGAAGTAACAATTTCGCAGTTAGATGTTAATGAAATTCGCCGTAGTGAAAATGCAATTCAAATAGATATTGAAGTAACGTGCTCTGCGGGTACATTCATTAGAGCCATTGCTCGTGATTTAGGAAATGTACTAAATGTTGGGGGACACCTAACGTTTCTGCGACGTACCCAGGTTGCATCCTTTGGTGAAGATATAGCCACGCCATTTGAGGCATTTAAATCTGGGCAATTCAAGGTTTTAGGATTGGTTGACGTTGCGCGGAGAATATTTCAGGTTCGAGAGATTAATTCAGTTGAGTCCCAAGAACTTTCTTTTGGCCGCAAGATTTCTGCTTCACCTAGTTCACAGATTTATGCCGCTATCTCTGATTCCGATGAATTAATAGCCTTACTGGAAAATCGAGAAGATGGAGCAAAACCGATAGCAGTTTTCGCTCCTGCGAATTGAAGTGGCAGAATACCGACATGAGTAAGCGCGTAGTTGCAATCGGTGTTTTTGATGGAGTGCACAGCGGCCATCAGGAAATACTTAATCGCGCCAAGGAAATTGCCGATGGCGGTGCGGTAATAGCCCTGACATTTGATCCTCATCCAGCGACTGTATTTGCGCCAGAGCGCGCTCCCAAGCTTCTTGTCACGCTTTCAGATCGTGTTGTACTTTTGAAAATTCACAATGCAGATCAAGTAGCGGTCATTAAATTTGATGCCAAATTTGCACAAATGTCGCCTCAAGATTTTGTTGAGAACGTTCTCATAATTCAATTACAAGCGAGCGACATTGTTGTGGGTGAAAATTTCACGTATGGACATAAAGCCGAGGGAAACACTGACTCACTACGCGAAAGTGGCAAGTCTAAGAATTTTGATGTACATGTTTTGTCGATATCGGCCGATGAAAATCAAAACATTTCATCTTCACGTATTCGCACCTTAGTTAAAGATGGCCACGTTGAAACCGCACGTAATCTACTCACCAGACCTCATCGCTTAGATGGAATTGTTGTTCACGGTGAAGCACGAGGACGTGAAATTGGATATCCAACTGCAAATTTAGGAAACATCGAAGGTCAATGCATTCCTGCTGATGGTGTGTATGCAGGATGGCTTACTGTTGGAATAAATCGTTGGCCAGCAGCTATTTCAATTGGCACCAATCCAACATTTGAAGGAGATCGCGCTAGAAGTGTTGAAGCGTATGCACTCGATCAAGTTGGTTTAGATTTATATGATCAAGGAGCAACTATTGAATTTGGTTGGAGATTAAGAGATACCCTCAAATTTGATGGATTAGATCCACTCCTTGAACAGATGGCGAAAGATTGCCAACGTGCGCGGGAATTGACTGAGGAATAGCCCCGATTT
>WLRX01000074.1 GCA_009706135.1 Actinomycetota bacterium | reverse complement strand
GTTTCGTTGGAAGAAATGGCGCCGGTAAATCCACACTCGCAAAAGTATTAGCTGGCGAAACTATGCCTGCAGGTGGCGCTGTAAATCGCACAGGAAAAATTGGTTATCTCCCCCAGGATCCACGCACCGGTGAAGATCAAGGAAGCGTTATCGATCGCATTCTCTCTGTCCGCGAATTGGACGCAATCGCAAAGCGAATGAGATCAGTTGAAGAAGAGATGTCTACAACTCAAGGCGATGAGTTAGAAAAAGCAATGGAGCGCTACGGCCGAGTTGAAGCCGAATTCAGTGCCGCAGGTGGGTACGCCGCAACAGCGGAGGCGGAAGCAATTGCATCCTCTCTCGGTGTTCCAGAGAACTTATTTAACCAAGAGTTAGCAGCGCTTTCAGGTGGTCAACGCCGCCGTATCGAACTAGCGCGCATTTTATTTAGTGGCGCAGAAACGTTATTGCTCGATGAGCCAACTAACCACTTAGATGCTGATTCGATCATGTGGCTGCGTGATTACTTAACTAAGTATTCCGGTGGACTTGTGATTATTTCCCACGATGTAAACCTCATTGAAACCGTTGTAAATAAAGTCTTTTACATTGATGCCAACCGTAACGTCATCGATGTCTACAACCTCGGTTGGAAACAATATTTGCTACAACGCGAACAAGATGAACACCGCCGTAAGAAAGAGCGCGCAAATGCTGAAAAGCGTGCAGAGATTTTGCAAAAGCAGGGCGAGAAAATGCGCGCTAAAGCGAGCAAAGCAACTGCGGCCCAAGGCATGTTACGTCGCGCTGAAAAACTTAGATCATCCCTTGAAGATGTTCGTGTAAAAGATAAAGTCGCAAAACTTCGTTTTCCAACTCCATCACCTTGTGGCAAGACTCCGATTTCAGCCCACGATTTGTCTAAGTCATACGGCTCCCTTGAAATCTTTACCGACGTCGGAGTTGTCATTGATAAAGGCTCTCGCGTCGTAATCCTTGGTCTAAATGGTGCGGGCAAAACTACGTTGCTGCGTATCTTGGCGGGCGAACTCGAATCAGATACCGGCGAAGTTATTTCAGGCCACGGTCTAAAAATTGGTTACTACGCTCAGGAACACGAATCCCTCGACTTTGAACGAAGCGTTTTAGAGAACATGATGTCTGCAACTCCAGATATCCGCGAACCAGAAGCACGTAACGTCTTAGGTTCGTTCTTATTTGTTGGCGATGACGTACACAAACCCGTCAAGGTTTTATCAGGTGGCGAACGAACACGTTTAGCACTTGCCGTCCTGGTTGTTGGGGCTGCAAATGTTTTGTTACTCGATGAACCAACGAACAACCTTGATCCAGCATCTCGTGATGAAATCCTTGCGGCGCTGTCGGAATATCAAGGATCAGTTATTTTGGTTTCTCACGATGAAGGCGCTGTGCAGGCCCTTAAGCCTGAGCGAGTTATTTTGCTTCCTGATGGCGATGAAGACTTATGGAAAGATGACTATTTTGATTTGGTGAGTATCGACTAATATCTGTGCATGAAGATTAGATTCATTGCGCTATCAACTATCGCATTCGTTCTACTCTCACTCTTCGTGCAGCCTGCAAATGCTGCAAAGGCTCCCAAGCCAATTACAAGCCTCCAAGATGCGGTGAATAGACCTACAGATGTTTCATATTGGGCATGGAAAAAAAGTAGCGATCAAGTTCTTTCTAGTTCAGAAAAAGCTCCTTCTTTTGAATTGATTGTGGGTCCAAATACAAAGCTCTCGAATCCAAATCCGAAGGTAGCTTTTGATGCTGTCAAGCGTTTGTATCCAACTTTCCGCCATCCAGAAAAAATATATGCAATCTACTATGGACACAAAGATATTGAATGGGCGCAGAAGAAATATAAAGAGATTTACCCATCAGCAAATGGGCAGGAAGCAAAAAATGGTTGTCAGCAAATTGATTTCTGTTGGGGTGCCAGCGGAACCATCAATAATGCAGGCGATGGCATCCTCCTAGCCGCAGTAATGACGAGCAAACCAACTCGAAATCACACATCTGGAACTCTTGAAGCGCACGAATACACTCACGTTGTTCAGATTGGTAGCTTCTTTGGAACGCCTAATCAAGGCCAAGCAATGTGTTGTATCAAAGCCTTCACTCCCTGGTGGTTTGCCGAAGGCGGGGCAGAATTCTCACAACACGCCGCAATCTATGCAAAATCTTTTACCAAGTACTCTTCAGACAGAAAATTTTGGGCGAAAGATTTATTGGCAAACTCACAGAAGAAATTTACAGAAAAGTGGATTGCCAACTTTATCAAGCCACCCGATACAGAGATTTGGATGGACTCAGAAGCACAATGGCATCTTTATGATCTCGGAATGTTAGTTTCCGAAATATTCACAGCCATTAAAGGTCCAGGAATCAATATCCAGATTTATGAAGATATCTCCGACGGAATGACGTACGAGCAATCTTTTGAAAAGAACTTTGGGCAATCTTGGGACTCTGCTGTACTGCTAATTGCCAAATCTATTTCTCAGTTGGTAAAAAAGTAGGTTTCTAAAAGTTAAGCGTCGATTCTGTCGCGATCGATTTCTGCTGTAGAAATAAACTCTTTACGTGGCGCCACATCGTTGCCCATCAATAATTCAAACATTGCTTCGGCCGCTGTGGCATCTTTAATAGTTATACGACGAAGTGTGCGTGCATCAGGATCCATGGTGGTTTCGCGCAATTGATCGGCATCCATTTCGCCAAGACCTTTGTAGCGCTGGATTGGCTCTTTCCACTTCTTGCCAGCCTTCTTTAAATCACCAGTTACTTTGCGCATCTCATCATCTGAATATGTGTAAATGTATTCACCCTTTTTACCACCAGCGCCCATAGTTTCAATACGGTGAAGCGGTGGAATCGCAGCAAAAACTCGACCATCATCGATCATTGGCTTCATGTAGCGATACAAGAGTGTGAGCAAGAGGCATCGAATATGTGCGCCATCTACGTCCGCATCTGACATCAAAATAATGCGGCCATAGCGCGCGTCATCTAATTCGAAGGATTTTCCAGAGCCGGCACCGATTACTTGAATAATGGATGCGCACTCTGAGTTATCGAGCATCTGAGATAGAGATGCTTTTTGTACGTTTAAAATTTTTCCGCGAATTGGCAAGATCGCCTGGAATTCAGAATTTCGTGCAGCCTTTGTGGTGCCAAGTGCTGATTCACCTTCGACAATAAATAATTCTGTGCGGTTAACATCTTCGGAGCGGCAATCTGAAAGCTTTGTTGGAAGTGAAGAGGATTCCAACGCATTCTTTCGACGTTGCAAATCTTTGTGGGCGCGGGCTGAAATACGGGTACGAGATGCACCTGCTACTTTTTCAAGAATTAAACGCCCATTGGCTTTATCAATTCGGCGAGTGGTGTTAAAAAACTCTTTCATTTTATCTGCCACAACAGCTGAAACAATTCGGGTGGCAGCAGCTGTTCCCAGGACTTCCTTAGTCTGACCTTCAAATTGTGGTTCTGACATACGAACTGTGACAACTGCGGTCAAGCCTTCGAGGATGTCATCTTTGATTACATCTGCTTCGCTATTTTTTAAAGTTTTAGTTGAACGAAGTGCTTCATTAAATGCTTTCGTTATTGCTCTTTCAAAACCTAATACGTGTGTTCCACCTTTTGGTGTTGCGATGATATTTACAAATGATCGCTGAGTGTTATCAAAACCATTACCCCATTTCATGGCGATATCTACTTCCATATCGCGCTCCACTTCTGTGGAGACCATATGGCCCTTGTCATCTAAAACAGGAACAGTCTCTTGATAGTGCCCAGTGCCGTAAATACGAATGACATCACCAATTGGTTGATCAGGTTGTAAGAATTCGCAGTATTCGGAAATTCCGCCTTTGTGATAAAAAGATTCAGTCGTCTTAGTTTTGCTGCGATTATCATTGACTGTCAGCGTGAGTCCTGGCACCAAGAAAGATGTTTGGCGCGCACGGGCATAGACATCTTCAAGGTCGAGTTCGGCTTCTTTTAAGAAGATTTGCTTATCACTCCACCACTTAATGCGTGTACCTGTTACCTTGCTAGAAATCTTGCCAATAACGCGCAGGCCAGATTTTGGTGTGAACTCGGCCTTTGGTCCATCGCCATCGAAAATTCCTGCAACTCCGCGTTGAAATGACATCCAATAAATCTTGCCATCGCGATCAACTTCAGCGTCTAAGCGAACCGCAAGTGCGTTAACAACAGATGCACCAACACCATGCAGGCCACCGGAGGCCGCGTATGAACCGCCACCGAATTTTCCACCTGCATGTAATTTTGTAAGTACGACTTCAACACCAGTAAGTCCAGTCTTTGGTTCTTTATCTACTGGAATACCGCGACCATCATCGTGTACTTCTACTGAACCATCTGATTCAAGATTGATTTCAATTTTCTTACAATGCCCAGCGAGTGCTTCATCAACTGAGTTATCAATAATTTCCCATAAGCAGTGCATGAGTCCACGTGAATCAGTTGAACCGATATACATTCCAGGGCGTTTGCGAACAGCGTCTAGTCCTTCAAGGACTGCTAAATCTTTTGCGGTATAGCTCTCCTGCGAGATGTTCGCATCTTCTTTCTTGGAGGCCACGGTGGCAAAGGTTATCTTCGAATTCGCCTAAACCTGTGTGTAACTCGCCGCAAAGGCTGTAGAAGGTGAATCCACAGGTGATTCTTATCTAATTAACACAAAATTTACGCCTAAAAATGCAATATTAACGAGCGGGGAATAACTAGACATGGTTTGATGTTCCATACAAAGAGCACCACACAAGCACTTCCCGATTGAGAACGGAGAGAGATATGTCAGATCAATTGATTCTTGAAGCATTACCTCTTAACGCCCTTGACCGTTGCGATCG
>WLRX01000073.1 GCA_009706135.1 Actinomycetota bacterium | reverse complement strand
CTGGCTGGATATACAACATGCGATTGCCTTCATAGATGCAGTCCACTGGACATTCCTCGATGCAGGACTTGTCCTTCACATCGATACATGGTTGGGCAATCACATAAGTCACGAAAACAGCCTCCTTGAAACTCTTTCATTTGGCTTCAGTAGCCATTTCTATAGCGCGATTGTAATGCGAAGCCCCTGTAACTCGCGACTTTGGCGTGGGCGATTATCGTTACACCTATGAAGGCTCCTATTGGCGCGCGAGTCAGTATTCGCTTCCATGATCCCGAAGGTGGTTTTCGGGACCTGGTTGGATACTTAGAGTCCGAAAACACTATTCGTAATCGACATGGCGACCTCATTGAATTTGATCGTGAAAAGATTGCGGTTTATAAAGTCATTGAAGATAAAAATCATCTAGCCGGACATGGCGCTCCACTGTCTTTGCGCATTCAAGAACTAGAAAATGTCTTAACCGCCACGTGGCCTCCAGTAAAACAGGAATTATTTGGAAAATGGTTGCTGCGAACTTCTGGAAAATTTACGATGCGCGCTAACTCAGTTTTGCCTTGCGGAAAAGCTCCTTACGGAGAACCACCAAAAGATATTGATGAAGCAATTGCGCATGTGGTTGCACACTATGAAAAGCAAGGTCTTAATCCAATTTTTTCTATACCACTTCCAACGTATAAGGAATTGGATTCAAAACTTTTTGACAATGGTTGGATTGAAAAGATTCGGGCACACGTCATGGTTGCCGATATTAAGCGAGCGGCTAAGGACATATCTAAATTCAAAGTTTCGATTACAGATGCCTTTGATGATTCGTGGCTTGCCTTACAAGAAGATCACGGTGTCGCTGACCTCATGCGCGCTTATCCAGCTCTCTATGCGTCTGTCTTCGACGGTGAAAAACTTATTGGCGTTGGACGTACCTCTCATGCAGATGGCTGGAGCGCTCTCTCACGAGTTTTCGTTGATCCTACCTATCGCGGCCAAGGAGTCAGTAAATTAATTGTTAACGCCCTTCTTGCTGCATCCTTTGATGCAGGTATTAAGAAAACTGTGCTCCAAGTAGATTCTAAAAATACTGTTGCAATCAGCCTTTATTCATCCCTTGGCTTTTCATTTCATCATGAATATGTTTATCGCTCCTATCAAAAAACTTTAAATTTAATTTCCGAGGAGTGCTGCTGATGGTTTTATCCATTTATGACACTTTCTCCCGTAAACCAAACCCGATTACTTCTCATAACGGCGTTGTCACTATGTATTGCTGTGGACCAACGGTGTACCGCGATGCTCATGTCGGCAATCTACGCACTTTTTTATTAAGTGATCTCATTGCTCGAACCATTAGCTTAAGTGGATTGAGCGTTGAAATGATTCAGAATATTACCGATGTAGGCCATATGTCTGATGATTTTCAAGAAGACAAAATGCTTGAACAATCTAAGAAAGAGAAAATTGATCCCTTCGACATTGCGCGCAAATACGAAGAGCGTTTTCACGTAGACCTTGCGAATTTAAATATTGTGCCAGCTCAAAAATATCCTCGTGCGAGTGAATCAATCGACCTAATGCTTGAAATGATTTCAGCGCTAATTCTTAAAGGTGCTGCTTACGTTGGTGAAGATGGAACTGTTTATTTCGACGCCCAATCATTTCCCGGTTACGGGCAAATTAGTGGTAATCGATTGGAATCACTCAAGCCCGGCCATCGATATGAATACGTAGAGGATGGAGTGAAAAAGTTTCATGCCGATTGGTCGCTTTGGAAACCTGCCGGAGATAGAAAATCGATGGTCTGGGATTCACCATGGGGACCTGGTTTTCCAGGTTGGCACATTGAATGTTCTGCAATGTCTCTGAAGTTTTTGCATGGCCACGTCAATATTCATGTTGGTGGAATTGATTTACGTTTTCCTCATCACGAAAACGAGCGTGCCCAATCGAATTCAATTACTGGAACTGAAAGCGTGGATCTATGGGTTCACGGAGAGCATCTCCTATTTGAAGGTCGGAAAATGTCAAAGAGTGCCGGAAATGTTGTGCTTCTAGATGATGTCATTGCAAAGGGATTCGACCCACTCGCACTGCGCTTATGTTTTCTTGAAAATCGTTATAGATCGCAGATGGATTTATCGTGGCAATCAATTTCGGCAGCCCACGACACTATTAAACGTTGGCGCAATAAAATTTCTGCGTGGGGTACTTCCGAGACGATAAACATTGACGCATCTATTCTGGCATTTCTGGAAAATGATTTGGATACGCCAAGAGTCATTACATACCTACGAAGTATTGAAAAAGATAACACGCTATCCGATAGCGAAAAAGTTAATGCATTTCTCTTTGCGGATCAGGTGCTTGGCCTGGAACTTTCGCGGACACAAGAAGTACAAGAACTCACTTCAGAGTTAAAAGATCTACTAGAGCAACGCGAGTCTGCACGTTCTGCTAAAAATTGGGCTCTCAGTGATGATTTACGGGTACGACTTGAAAATGCAGGATTAGAGATTTCTGATTCTGCTTCAGGGCAAAGTTGGAGTTGGCGCTAGTTACGCGGGCAGTGCAGTAACAATAATTAAAGATATGAGTCCTACAAAGACAAGTGCGCTGCCCTGAGCATTGCCTTGGACCAATAGTTCGTTGCCAACTCCAAAGGTTGACGCACGCCAAAGAATGAAACCCCATGCAAGGCAAGCCAACAATTTATATTTTCTTGCGCCGAATTGCCGACCTATCGCCCAAATAGTTGCGGCAGAACCAACAAGTGCCAGAATTAAACCAATAGGTGGATAAAAAATATGAAGTAAAACTGCTGCTATTCCTGTCAAGATTCCGAGTGCAACTGAGTAAAGAAATTTCATTACGGAGTTACTCCGGCGAACAAATCTATTTCTCGTCCATTGACATCAAATGGTTCAGATTTTTTGCCTTGGACAAGAGAGTAGTACTCATGGCCCCACACTTGTTGGCCAAGATTATTCGAGAGTGCAAAAAATGGTCCATCTAATTCAATTTGTGTTGCATGAGCTGCCATAGCCTTCATCTTCAGATCGACGTAATTTGTTCCATCAACCATTGCCGTTACCAGTGCATCATCTTTGGCAAATGGGAGGTCATCAACATTGTCGGCACCAAAGAAGTCTGAACCAATTTCTTTCATCTTTGCAATACCCTCGGCCAAAACAGATTTTGGCATTGCATTCCAATAAATTTTAGAAACTTTCCACTGTGCCAATTCGCTTGCTCTCATGGCCACACGATGGGCTTGTATGTGATCCGGGTGGCCGTATCCCCCGATTTCATCGTACGTAATGAGGACGTGGGGCTTTACCTCCTCAATAACTTTAACTAGATGTGCTGATGCGTCATCTAAATCTGCTTGCCAAAAAACATCGGGGCGATTATTGGGTTCTGTTCCCATCATTCCGCTGTCGCGAAACTTAACTGCCTCATCTCCAAGAAAACGAAAATCATTAACACCAAGTACGTGCATTGCATCTTTAAGTTCGATTACGCGATGTTCGCCGAGTGAATCAGTGTGAGTACTTGCCAAGTGGCCTAAATCTGAGATTAAAACTTCGCCTTCTTCTCCACGCGTACAAGTTACAAGTGTTACTTGTGCTCCAAGGTCTGCATACATAGCCATCGTTGCGCCATTATTAATGGTTTCATCATCTGGATGCGCGTGCACTAAAAGTAAGCGAAACCCTTTGTAACTATCTAGCACTTAGTACACCGGCAAAGAGGTGTCGATTTGTTTAGCCCATGCAACAACTCCACCGCTTACATGGGTTGCATCTGCAAATCCAGCACTCTTAAGTATCGCTAGGCACTCCGCTGAACGCACACCAGATTTGCAATGCAAGATTATTGGCTTATCTTGTGGCAAACCAGCCAAGGCGCTTCCATCTAAGAAACCTTGCTTAGGAATTAATATCGCACCAGGAATTTTAACTATTTCATACTCACTCGGTTCGCGGACATCAATTAGTAAGAACTTGTCCTTATTATCGATCTTTGCTTTTAGTTCGGTAACTGAAATCGTTGAGTCTTTTACAGCAACTTCCGCCGCATCTGAAAGAACTCCACAGAAAGCTTCGTAATCTGGCAACAGTGCCGTTTGTGTTGGCTTTTCACTGCACAAAGGGCACTTAGGATCTTTGCGAACTTTAATTTTGCGGTATGACATTTCAAGTGCGTCATAAATCATCAGTTGTCCGATGAGTGGTTCACCTATTCCAGCAATTAACTTAATTGCCTCTGTGGTTTGAATTGAGCCGATAGATGCGCAGAGAACACCGAGCACTCCACCTTCGGCACAACTTGGAACCATGCCAGGTGGTGGTGGCTCTGGGTATAAACAACGGTAGCAAGGACCGTACTCGGCCCAGAAAACACTTGCTTGTCCGTCGAAGCGATAAATAGAACCCCATACATATGGCTTTTTTAATAATACGCACGCATCGTTTACTAAATAGCGAGTTGCAAAATTATCGGTACCGTCAACAATGAGATCGTATTGTGAAAAGATTTCCTTAACATTGTCAGTATCTAGGCGAACCTCGTGCACGTTCACCTTTACATTTGGATTTATCTCTGCAATTTTCTCTTTCGCAGAAATTGCTTTGCTCTTTCCAATATCACTTTGTCCATGAATAATCTGTCGCTGTAAATTTGATTCATCTACAGTGTCGAATTCAACGATACCGAGTGTGCCAACACCTGCTGCTGCAAGATACATAAGAGCTGGCGAACCAAGCCCTCCTGCGCCGACGCAGAGAACTTTTGCATTCATCAGCCGTTGTTGGCCTGACATTGCAACATCAGGAATAATTAGGTGACGGCTATATCGACGCACTTCATCAACTGTGAGTGCGGGACCTTTATCAACTAATGGTGGGATATTCATAACCGTCCTGAATGTGGAGTACGACAATGCGCTTATTCTGCCGTACTCACGAGAGCACTGCCAATTTGAAGGCTTTTGCCTCTACGATTAGCCGTGATGAGTACTTCAGCCAATCTG